>NZ_JAPCIY010000018.1:0-64596 GCF_027707645.1 Aeromonas sp. QDB30
GAAAGTGTGCTAACGCCAGGAATCGCATGCGTTTCCTGGCGTTGGTTTCTGCCTTGGCGAGGGCCAAGAAATCGATTGGATCGGACATACTGAGTACAGTGAAACCAGAATAGAGCAATTAGATCACATCTTTAATCTGATTGGTATAACCAGACTTGTCGGTCAAATAGGTCTCGCTCACGCACCCGGCGGATACGTTGGTCGTGGATCAATGGCGTGGGTTGCAGGCATCGGCGACAACGGGGCAACAGGTCGGCGCGAGGCTCAAGGGTAAACAGGGTGTGATGGTTGGCAGAAAGCGCTTGGGCGATGACGGTATAACCTGGCCAGAAGGAGGCAATATCAATATGATGCACGGCGACAGCAGGGTGATGGTGGTGGTGTGTTTGGAGACAGCCAGTTTACCAGCACCCTGTCTGTCAACTTCCACTTCCCCAAGATCCCGCGAAGAACCTGATAAAAGGGCCCTGAGGCCCCTACTCACCATCCGTTGCAACCGGGTCTGGCGATGTCAGACCGCCTTTCGCAGGATCTGCTCCAGATAGTGCGCGAAGCTGTGGCCGTGGTGCTCCAGCAGTTTCGGGAACATGGAGATGGAGGTCATGCCCGGGAAGGTGTTGATCTCGTTGAGCAAAATCTCCCCTTCTTCGGTCAGGAAGAAGTCGATGCGCGACAGATGGGTCAGCTTGAGCTGACGGAACGCCTTGAGCGCGTACTCGTGGATGGCGTCGGCCTGGGCCTGAGTCAGCCCCTCGGCCTTGAGCGCGGTCTCGGTGTGACTGGCGCTGCTGTACTTCTCTTCATAGGTGTAGAACTTGTCCTGGGGTACGCAGATCTCCCCCGGATAGGTGGCCACCAGCTCGTCACCATACTGGTAGACCGCCACTTCCAGCTCGCGGGGCTTGACCGCTTTTTCGATCAATACCTGCTCGGAGTAACCGAAGGCATCGGCAATGCCCTTCACCAGGTCTGCCTCGTTGCTGGCGGAGTAGCAACCCACGGAAGAGCCCTGGGAGGCCGCCTTGATGAAGACCTTGCCCCACTTGGCCAGCGCCGCTTTTGCCTCGATCAGGCTCGCCTCACCTTGCTCGGTCAGGAACAGGTAGGGGGTATTGGGGATGCCGATGGCGGTGAGCCACAGCTTGGTGGTGATCTTGTTGAAGCACACCTTGCTCGCCTCGGCGTCACAACCCAGATAAGGCAGGCCGGCCAGCTCGAGGAAGGATTGCAGATCGCCGGTCTCACCGGGATAGCCGTGGATGCAGGGCACCACGTAGTCCACCGGACGGGCCACGCTGTCGAACGAGAGCAGCTTGTCCAGCCCCAGCTTGCACTCGCGACCGTCGGCGGAGAGCCAGCGGTCGGCAAACATCTCGACCCGGGTCACTTCGATACCGGGCAGGAGCCCAAGCTGTTTTTCGAGGAAATTGGCGCTGCGCAGCGAGACTTCGTGCTCGGAGCCGCCACCGCCGCACAGCAGCAAGACATGCATGTTCTTCATTAGATGTGATCCCTTGGGAGAAGCGGCTTCGTCATCATCATGTCAAACCCAACCGCATGAAAACCGGACGAAGCCAGAAACGAACATAAGTGCGGGCAGTGTAGCAAGGGAGGGGAAGCCTTGTCAGCCGATGGGGCGCACCTCCCCCTGCCCGGGCAGATAAAAGTCTCTTCCTGTGTCAGAAACAGGATGAAATGCGCTCAGCGGGGGGGATCGACCCGCCCGGCGCCATTGCCGTTGACCCGA
This sequence comes from Aeromonas sp. QDB30, assembly GCF_027707645.1. Taxonomy (NCBI): domain Bacteria; kingdom Pseudomonadati; phylum Pseudomonadota; class Gammaproteobacteria; order Aeromonadales; family Aeromonadaceae; genus Aeromonas; species Aeromonas sp. QDB30. The sequence continues at coordinate 1,748 of NZ_JAPCIY010000018.1, forward strand.
AACCAGCCGGCAATGCTGTAACGCTCCCGGCTTGCGGGCAACACCTCGTGGGGAAACTCTTCAGACAGGAAGAGCACCAGCCGCCCGCCCCGGGGGGAGACATCCATCAGAAACTGCTCGCTGTCGTCATAGACTCGCAATATTCCCCCCGCCTCTGGCTGCCAGTCGTTGTTCAGGTAGAACACCGAGGTGAGCCGGCGGTTGGATCGCCCGGCGAAGGCGTCGCGATGGGTGGCGTAGAAGTCCCCCTGACGGTAGCGGGCAAAGTGGGCCTCGTAGTCGAACAGGCCCAGCATCAGGCTGCGATTGGCGGCCAGACGCAGGGACTCCATCCGGGCCAGATAGTCGGCCACCGGCGCGCCGAGGGAGGCGTCGAGCCAGTGGATCTGATCCCGACGGATATCGCGGTTGTCCTGATGCAGGGTCTCGCGCCCGATCCCCGCCGGTCGCCACTCGTCCGGCAGGCAAGCCTTGAGGGCATCCACCTCGGCGGCGGTTAAAAAATCATCCACTATCACCCAACCCCGGGTGTAGATGGCATCCATGACGGCTTGATAGTCCAAGATAGGCTCGCAGCGAGGGGAGAGAGTGCGCTTTGTAGCGACTTCGGACCATCGGCACAAACCGGATTGCTTCTCTTGAGAAGTCCCGCCATCAATAGGAGTCTGGGGGGCACAGACGCCCTCCCCCTTGCTCCCCGGTCCTCGGCCCGTTAACGTGCAAGGATTGTCCCCCGGGCGCCTTGTCGCCCCTCTTGCATCAGGAGAAACCATGCCCCTGCCCCTCATCCCCCTGCAACGACTCGATGGCACGGCCTGGTCCACCGCCGATCTGCAGGGCCGTGTCGTGCTGGTGGTCAACGTGGCAAGCCGCTGCGGTTTTACCCCCCAATACACCGGGCTTGAGGCCCTCTATCGCCAGTTCGGCCCCCAAGGCTTCGAGATCCTGGGCTTTCCCTGCGATCAGTTTGGCCATCAGGAGCCGGGCGATGCCGAGGAGATCGCCCGCTTCTGCTCTCTCGACTACCCTGTCAGCTTCCCCCTGATGGCCAAATGCGAGGTCAACGGCGCCGGGGCCCACCCCCTCTATCGCTGGCTCAAGGAACAAAAGCCCGGACTCCTTGGCAGCGAGGCCATCAAGTGGAACTTCACCAAGTTCCTGATTGACCGTGAAGGCCGAGTGGTGGACCGCTTCGCCCCCCAGACCAGACCGGAGGATCTGGTGCAGGCCATCGAGGGACTGCTCTGACGGGCGTGCGCCGCTCGCGACACGGCTGCTGCGCGTACGCCTCGCATCTGCTATATTACGCGCCCACTGTTCTCTTGTACGGTCGCTTTGCCGGGCTCAGGCCCAGCCTCGATGGCGACCCACCCTATTTTCCATGTCGTGACGGACCAAGGCTGCCGTCACCCGTTGAGCCCAAGGCTCGGAGTGTCCCTCGAACATGTCATTCAATGAACTGGGTCTGTCACCGCACATCCTGCGGGCCGTCAAGGAGCTGGGTTACGAACAACCCACCCCCATCCAGCAGCAAGCCATTCCCGCCATCCTGGCCGGGCAGGACGTGCTGGGCGGCGCCCAGACAGGCACGGGCAAGACGGCCGGTTTCACCCTGCCCATGCTTCATCGACTGCTGGCCAACCACGGCCGTGGCGGTCGTCGCCAGGTGCGAGCCCTGGTGCTGACCCCGACCCGGGAGCTGGCCGCCCAGGTGGGCGAAAGCATCATCAAATATGCCCACCACCTGCCGTTTCGTACCCTGATCGCCTATGGCGGCGTCAGCATCAAGCCGAACCTGGACGCCATCAAGCTCGGGGTCGACATCCTGGTCGCCACCCCGGGCCGCCTGCTGGATCTGCTGACCCAGGGCGCCCTGACCCTGAGCGCCCTCGAGGTACTGGTGCTGGATGAAGCGGACAGAATGCTCGACATGGGGTTCATCACCGACATTCGCCGCATCATGAAGGCCCTGCCGGAGGAGCGTCAGACCCTGCTCTTCTCCGCCACCTTCTCCAATGACATCAAGGCACTGGCGGACGATCTGCTCAAGGATCCCACCCTCATCGAGGTGGATCCCAGCAACACCGCCGCCGAGCAGGTAAGCCAGCGCATCATCCAGGTCGATCGGGAGCGCCGCCGGGAGATGCTCTCCCACATGATTGGCCGTGGCAACTGGCAGCGGGTGCTGGTGTTCGTGCGCACCAAGCAGATTGCCGACAGGCTCGCCCAGCAAATGCAGAAAGATGGCCTGGATACGGTCGCCATCCACGGTGACAAGAGCCAGGGGGCCCGCAACCGGGCGCTGGCGGATTTTCGTGAAGGCAAGGTGCGGGTGCTGGTTGCCACCGACATCGCCGCTCGCGGCCTGGACATCGATCAGCTGCCCCACGTGATCAACTTCGAGCTGCCCCAGATGGCGGAGGATTACATCCACCGCATCGGCCGCACCGGCCGTGCCGGGCGCGGCGGCGAGGCCATCTCCCTGGTGAGCCAGGATGAGCTGGGTCAGCTCAAGGAGATCGAGGCGCTGATCGGCCAATCCCTGACCGTGGAGATCCTGGAAGGGTACGAGCCGAGCGGCAAGCCGAGCCGCCAGACCCTGCCGGGCAGCAAGCCGGTGCAAAACCCGCCCCGCGCCCGTGGCCATGCCAACGCCAACGCCAAGGGCAAACCCGCCGCCGGGAAAGGCAAGGGTGATGGCGCCAAGAAGCCGGCCCAGCCTGCGCAAAACAAGTCCCGCAAGCGGGAAGTGGTGGGCGAGGACATCGGTTTCGCCCCTATGCGCCGTCTCCCCAAGGCCCAGCGGGGCGACTATCAGGACAACTCCAGCGAGGAGTGAGGGGGCGCGAGCCAAACCTCCTGAACAACAAAAAACCGCCCTCGGGCGGTTTTTTTATGCTCTAGCGCCCTTAACCGGCGGCCAAGGCCATGTGCAGCAGCGGATAGGGCTTGCCCTGGCCATCCAGGGGGGAGCGCCCCGTCACCTCGAAGCCCAGGTGCTGGTAGAAGCCGACAGCCTGGGCATTCTGTTCGTTGACGTCCACGCGAGTCGCCCCCAGACAACGGATGGCGTGGTCCACCAGCTGGCGGCCGACCCCGCCCCCTCTCGCCTCGGGGGCGATGAATAGCATCTCGATATTGCCCTCAGCCACCCCGATAAAACCGACGATCACGCCATCCTGCCTGGCGCAATAGAGGCGCACGGCATCGAAATAGTGTTCGAGGATGAGAGGCTTGAGGGTCGCGATATCCTCCTCTTGCAGGAAGTGATGGGTAGCGCGTACCGAGGCCTCCCAGAGAGCGATCAGGGCCGGGTAATCCCCGGTTTGTGCTGGTTCTATCTTCATGAATTGTTGGCTCAATTTATGGCAAAAGCGCCGATGCTAAGCCTCGGGGCCGAACCTCGTCAAGGTGCAGCCCTGGGCCTCTGCCTGCTTGATGACAAACCCCTTCTCGATGCCCGCCTTGAAGCCCAGCTTCTCATAGAGGCGATGGGCTTCATCGCGCCCTTCCCCCGAGAGCAGCATCACCTTGTAGCCATCCAGCCCCCAGGCCAGGGAGAGCGCCTGTTCAAGCACCTTCTGGCTCAGCCCCTGGCGTCGGAACGCAGAGGCCGTTACCACGTGCTCTATGATGCCACAGGGCCTGCCGCCGTTGCTCAGGGTCGGGATCACCCCGAGCTGGCAGGTGGCGGCGAGCTCACCGCCCACCTTCGCCACGATGATCCGCACCTCGGGCCTGGCCAGCAGGCTCGCGAGCGTCTCCCTCGCCATGGAAAGCGGCATCACGGGATCCCGTGGTCTGAGCTCGGCGTAAAGGCTGAGCAAGCCGCCAGATCCTGCTCCCTGCACTCTCTGATCACCACCATGGCAACCTACCTGATCTGCCACTCCTCTTTCGGCTGATCATGCATGACGCCAGCATGGAGTGTGCGCAGGCATAAAGAGAAAGAAGATGCCTCCCCAGGTTGGGAAGGCATCGCGATCAACGGGTCTTGACCGCCTGGAGCAGGACAGAGACGTCGGCGCCAACGCGGCGGGTCGCGATGGCTTCGCGAATGTCGCGCTCGCTGTAGCGACTGGCGGGGTAGACCACCACGCAGGCAGTGTCACCGGGAGCGAGGAAGTGGGTCTCGCCAAAGGGGGTGTAGCGGGTGGCGCCAATGCTGATGAGTGCATGGGCCGGGCGCCCCGCCTGGGCCAGCAGCCCCTGGATATGCTCGGCCGGGCCTTCGTCCTGCTGATGGTTGAACTTGTCGATGGCCCACGCCAGCAACTGACCGTGGAAGTAGCTGTAGTCCACCGCCGCGCTGTCGATCCCGTAGGGGTGCAGCTCGCCGCCGCGCTCCAGGTAGCAGGCGATGCGGTAGTCATCGAGCTCGCATCCTGCGGCAAAGTGGGTCAGGGGCAGCAGGTTCGCGGCCAGCCCCTTGCTCTCTTCACCCCAGTTCTTCTTCTCGCTGATCTTGTTGGCATTGGGGCGACGGATGGAGCAGTCGTTGTAGGCGCCAAACGCCTTGGGATGGATGGCCACCACCTGCTCCCCCGCGTACTCCAGCTCGCACCACAGTGCCACCTCGGGTTCAATCTGCACCTTCTCGTCCCCGCTCACCGCCGCCTCCGGCAGGAAGATGGCCTCGCCGCTCAGGGGAAAGACCCCGAGCTGGCCGGGATGGTTCGGCACATAGAAGGGGAACAGCGCCTTGGGGGCGACCTTGTCGTCAACCTTGACGGCGACGAAGTCCGCCGCCTCCCCTGCCTGTTCCAGGTGACCGGCGAAGTTGCCCGCCACGCCCAGTCCGATAAAGGGGGTCTGTGAGGTGATCTGCATCTGTGGCTCCACTGGCGCGGCCGGGGCCGCCGCCTCGTTGTCGTTGTTCAGGGCGGAAATACCGCCAAAGAGGGAGCTTATTAGAGCACAGCCCCCGTACGGCGCCCAGCCACCGGGCCACAAGCTGTGCACCAGGGCGGATTTTCCCTCACCATCTGGTCATAAAGTCGGCAGTCAATACGAAGCTGTGATCCCGATGCTTGGGAGAGCCCGGCACTTTTGCTAGGCTGACCTATTCATTTGCCGTTCGGGAGCCGTCGCAAGGCCATGACCACCCACTTTCAGGGGCGCTTCGAGGTGGAGTTCAAATACCGCCTGACGGACAGCGCCGCCTTTGTACATACCCTCACGGCCCTCGGCCCCGAGGTGATGGTGGCGGACAATCATGAGCAGGACTGCTACTTCGACACGGCAGATGGCGCCCTGGCCCGGGCAGAGAAGAGCCTGAGCATCCGCACCATGGCCCCCAGCGGCATCCGGCTCTGGATAGTCAAAGGACCCGGACCCGATCGCTGCGAGGCGGTCAACATCACCGATGCGGACAAGGCGGCCAGCATGGTGCGCACCCTGGGCTACCAGCCGGTGCTGACCATCGACAAGCGGCGCAGCATCTATTTTCTGGGGGCCTTCCACGTCACGGTGGATCACCTGGCAGGCGTCGGTGATTTTGCCGAGCTCGCCATCATGACTGACGACGAGACCGCCCTGCCCGCCTACCGCGCGCAGTTGCTGGCGCTGGCTAGCCGGCTGGGACTGGCGCCCGAGATGCGGGAAACCCGCTCCTATCGCACCCTGTGCGAGCAGCGAGCCCCCCTTTGACAAGCGGCAACAAGAGGAATCTGCCCATGATCGACAAACTCGCCTGGCTGACCTTCAAGAAGGGACAACTGCTGTGCGCCCGCTCCCACGGCAAGGACATCTACTACATTCCGGGGGGCAAGCGCGAGCCGGGCGAGAGCGACGAGGCGGCCCTCGTTCGTGAAATCGAGGAAGAGCTCGCGGTCACCCTGAAACCCGACACCCTGACGTTCGCCTGCGAGTTCAGCGCCCAGGCGGACGGCAAGCCGCAAGGGGTGAATGTCAATCTGCGTTGCTACACGGGGGACGCCGACGGCACGCCCGTCGCCTCGGCGGAGATCGCCGAGCTGCGCTGGCTGGACAGCCGCCACCTGGCCGAGGTCTCCCCCGTCTCCCGCCTGCTGTTCCAGTGGCTGGCAGCGCAGGGACTGATCCATTAAGAGACGGCGCACCTGACCGGATGACGATGGCACCGGCAGGAGAGTCCGCGCCCGAGACATTAATCCCCCACGTGGGCCAAGAGAGAAGATGAGGACATTCAATGGAGATCCTTGAGGTCGAGAGTACCAGAGGCATCAAACCGGCGCTGATCGCCCTGCTGCAAGATTGCGTGGCCAGCGGTGCCTCGGTGGGCTTTCTGCCTCCCCTGCAGGAAGAGCAGGGGCTGGCGTACTGGCAAGGCATCGAAGGGGAGCTGGCGGATGGAGTGCGCAAGCTCTGGGTGGCGTTTGATCAGCACCATCTGGTGGGCGCCCTGCAGCTCTCCCTGTGCACCAAGGCCAACGGGGGCCACAGGGCCGAAGTGGAAAAGCTGATGGTCCACAGCCAAGCCCGTGGCAAGGGGGTGGGCCGAGCCCTGATGAACGCCATGGAGCAAGGGGCCCGGGACGCCAGGCGTACCTTGCTGGTGCTGGATACCCGGGTCGGCGACGTGGCCTCCAGCCTCTATCGCCAGCTCGGCTATCAGGAGGCCGGCCAGATCCCGGACTTCGCCCGCAATGGGGACGGCACCCTGGCCGCCACCCAGTTCTTCTACAAGCAGCTCTGAGGCAGACGGCTTGGCAAGATCGGACAGCGTGCCGGTCTTGCCCCCTCCAAGGCTCGGCGCACATAGGTTTTTGGTTCAATCAGACTCATCGGCAAGGAGCCATCATGATATTGGAAGTCGCCCATCTGCAGATCATTCCCGGCAAGGCCACTGACTTCGAGCAGGCCTTCGCCCAGGCCCAGCACATCATCAGCGCCATGCCCGGCTACCTGGGCCACCAGTTGCAGCGTGCCCTGGACGATCCCCATCACTACCTGCTGCTGGTGCAGTGGGAACGGCTGGAAGATCACACCCGGGGGTTCAGGGGCTCCCCCCAGTACCAAGAGTGGAAGGCCCTGCTGCACCACTTCTACGACCCCTTCCCCAGGGTCGAACATTTTCAGGATGCAACACCGATCAGCGCCGCAAGCTGAACCTTGATCAGACAGTCCCGTCACGGGCTGATCAATGGCGTCAGGCCAGTCGCTCGGCCCTGTGGGCAATCTGCGGCTCGGCAAAGGCGCCCTGGGCCGCGATGAGCTGCAGCTCGTAGGCATTCGCCTCCCAGGTCTGTCGCAGCACCGCATCCACCGCGGCGTTGGTGCGCTCGAAGGCGCTCACCCCATCATATCCCGCCTGCAGGTTGGCCAGCATCAGGGCGCTGATGAGATCCCCCACGCCCACCGGTTGGCGCGCGAAATCGTAAAGGGGACGGGCGATCAGATAGTCTCCCTCGGGGGTGGCAAGCAGCATCTCGAAGCGGCCGGGGACGCTGGCGGCGCGACCCAGGTGCTTGACCAGCACCATCTTCACCCCCCTCTCCAGCAACTGGTGTGCGGCGACCCGGGTCTGGGCCAGGGTTGTCAGATGGACATCACACAGGGTCTCCAGCTCCAGCAGATTGGGGGCCATGATGTCCGCCACCGGCAGGGCCTGCTCGGTGAGAAAGCGGGTGACGCCCGGGGCGACGATGCACCCCTTCTCCGGATGCCCCATCACGGGATCGCAGAAATAGAGGGCCGCCGGATTGGCTCGCTTCACCGCCGCCACCACCGCCAGGATCTCGTCCCCCTGCTCCGCCGAGCCCAGATAGCCGCTCAGCACCGCATCGCAGCGCGCCAGCACCTCGATATTGCAAAGCCCCTGGCACAAGGCGGCAATGTGGCCCGCCGGCATCGCCATTCCCTGCCAACCCGCCTCGTACTGGGTGTGGTTGGAGAACTGTACCGTATTGATGGGCCACACCTCCATGCCGAGACGGCGCATGGGGAACACGGCGGCGCTGTTGCCGGCACAGCCAAACACCACGTGGGACTGGATAGAGAGAATGCGTTTCATCGACACCACCGCACAAGAAGCCTGAGGAAAAGAGGCAATATATCGGATGAAGAGACGGCTCTTCCAGCAATTAACGCCATGACTCCCTATTTATGCTTCTGCAGGCCTAACCTGCCGCATATTTGACCGCCGCTACCCTGTTCCTGCACAACCCTGGAGCCATCTCCCCCGCTGCTGCGGGGTGATAAATGTACCTGGACGCCTCTTGTCTGATGGCATACAAGGTGATTTTTTAACCAACCATAAACAGTCGGGATCAAGGATGAGGTCCGATGGAAAGGCGCCAGTCGGCAGTCGGCAGTCGGCAGTCGGCAGTCGGCAGTCGGCAGTCGGCAGTCGGCAGTCGGCAGTCGCAAAATAAGGCAACAAGGGCAAGGGTCAAGGAGGCGTCGGAAGATCACAGGACAAAGGCGGCCTACCCTTGCCTGACACCGTGGCAACGGCAAGCCATACGCAGTGGCGACAGCAAGTCACGTCACCAGTGCCGTGGCTGCAGCGAGTCGCCAGCAGTCGTCAGGGGGAGCGCGGTGCCCTTGGGCGTCTCAATCCCGGGCGAAGTGGTAGACCCAGCCTTCGTCCGGTGCCATCTCGTCCGGCAGGTCCACCAGGGCAGGCAGCGAGGTGACGGCCCCTTCGGCCGCATATTGCAGGGCCATCAGGGCGCAGAGCGCGGCATCATAGGGATCCGTGCCAGGGATGAGGGACGCCGGCAGGTGGGGTTGCAGCTCGGGCCGCACCGCAGAGGCTTTGCCCCCCATTTTGGCCAGGGCGGGATAGACCTCCAGCACCGCGCGCCCGGCAGCCCTCGCCTGTTTTGGCACCAGTTGCAGATCCCCGAGACGCGGCAGCATGGAGAGGGCCAGGGTGGCGTTGTTGCCGAGCCTGTCGAAGGTGGCGGAGAGGGGCTTCTTGCCATAGTGCTGATGGAGCCAGCGCTCGCAATCCCGGTAGGCGTAAGGGTTGTCAATCTCCCGCTGGGGCACGGGAAAGCCGCTCCCCCGCCCCGCCAGCAGATCGGCGAGGGCGCGGGGAAAGGCCAGGGGCGCATCGATGCCGAGAGCAAGGCGCGGGCAGGCCAGCACCTGCATCAGCGCCACCTCGTCTTGCAGGGCCGGGCGCAGCAGGGCATCCAGATCCGGCGCGACCCGGGAGCTCAGGCGAAACAGGGGGGAGATCCCGAGCCAGTGCAGACGCGACTCCCGGGCCTGCCAACCCACCACCGCCACCGCCTGGGCATTGCCCTGCCAGCCCCTCACGTCCCAGCCGATGCCGATGGCGTCCATGTGTTCCGTTGTCATGCCCCTGTTACCTCTGTGCAGCCTTGATGGAGCACAGGGTAATGGCTGCCCCTCCTAAAGCAAGGGCAAGTTGGTCCCTAGAAGGATTTCTTGAAGTTGATCAGGGGCAGAATGGGGAAGATGCCGTTCTCGGCGTAGTTGGCCAGGCCAATCTGCAAGCCGTCCAGGTGCTTGGTGGCATTGACGAATCCCAGCTGGAACGTGGTGCGTTCGGCATAGTTGACGAAGCCGACGTTGGCCAGGGCATTGCCCTGGGCGATGTTGACCGCCCCCCAGTTGAGCCCCTTCACATTGTTGGTCAGGTTGACGAAGCCCAGATTGAGGCCGGTATCCTGCCCTTCGTGCCAGTTGACGGCGTTGATGGCGACCCCGCCAAACTGATGGCGCACCCGGCTCGCGCCAAAGAACACACCAAGCTGCAGGCCGGTGAACTGATCCACGTCGGAGAGGGCGAACACCGGCAGATCGATCCCCCTCACCTGGCCGGTGCGGCCGTAGAGGAAGGAAGCCCGTGCCCCTTCCACCTGATTGGACGAGGGCAGGTTGACACCGGGCAGGGAGATCTGGACCGGCGTGCTGGCCTGGGCGACACCGGCGAGGGTCAGGGCACCACAGCCGAGCAGCAGGGCGAACGGTTTCATCGGGGATTCCTTGTGAAGAGGGTGTGGCTCAAGGGTACCAGCGCAGGCCCCGGGGGACGAGGTCCCGGCCCTTTCCCTGCGTCACCTCTCGTCTGAATCCGGGGATGGCTCTCTCGGCGTGACGGGGGAAGCGGTGGTGAAACTCCCTTGAGCGCCAGTGGCCCCCAGAGACACAACCAGCCCGGTCGGGCTGGTTTTATTGCCTGTGCTCGCCCCTTTTTCGGGGCAATTCGGCCCGGGCCCTTTCCCTGCCCCGCCTAACTGCCTAGAATGAGCCCCCGCTGTTTCAGCCATTCATCCAGCTAGAGGATTTCCCATGGAGACGTTTCTGCTCGAAGGTCACCCCTTCGTTGCCTTGTGTGACCTGATCAAGCATCAGGGTTGGGCCGATTGTGGCGGTGCCGCCAAGGCGCTGGTCGCCGAGGGCCTGGTGGAAGTGGACGGTCAGGTCGAGACCCGCAAACGCTGCAAGATAGTCGCCGAGCAGGTGGTCAACTTCAACGGCATGAAGGTCGTGGTGAAGGAAGGCGTCAGCCCCGAGATCCCCTGATCCTGACGCCCTGCCACGCAAGCGCTACCCAGCACAGTCGCCAAGCAGGTGGTCAACTTCAACGGCATGAAGGTCGTGGTGAAGGAAGGCATCAGCCCCGAGATCCTCTGATCCTGACGCCCTGCCACGCAAGCGCTACCCAGCACAGTGGCCGAGCGGGCGGTCAACTTCAACGGCATGAAGGTGGTCGTGAAGGAAGGGATCAATCCCGAGATCCTCTGATACCGGCTTGAACAAGGGCGCCAAGCGCCCTCTGGCCTTCAGCTGGCCTTGATGGAGAGGGTCAGCACGAAGCGGGCCATGGCCTCGTCGCCGTTGCGCGAAGGGCAGGTGGCCACCACCTGGATGGGGCGGTTGATGCGCTGGCCGCTCGCCAGGGACTCGTCGATCATGGCGTCGATAAGCTCCCCCGCCGCGCAATCAAACTGCACGTCCCCCTCCGGGCGCTTCAAAAACACCCCCTGCACATCCTTGAAGGCAAAATGCACCTTCTTGCGCCGCGCCCGCCCCTTCTCCATGACCAGGAGCCCTCCCACCAGGTCGGCACCGGTGGCGAGCGCCCCGAAATACATGCTGCCCAGGTGGTTGCGGGTGCGCCAGCCCAGCGGAATGCGGATGCGCAGCGCCCTGGCGTCCATCTGCTCGATGACGGGGGCACAGAAACCAATGACGGGAATGTAGCGCCAGGCGAACAGACGCAGGGCGAGGTTGGCTTTGAGGCGTTGCAGGTCCATTGCAAACTGATCCGATGAGTGAATGTGACGCAAATGTTGCCAGCCTGCTTCCCGATAGACAAGCCTCCCGTGCCATCCCTGTGAGCGGCCCCCCAAAGGGTATTTGCAAAATTCATGCAATGGCAGGTTCTATTTGCCTGGCAAATGATAAAACCGGCCTTTCCTGACCCCGGGTCGCCCCCTCTTTTCCCTTTTTCCGATTTTTTTCAAGGTCCCGCCCCGGATGACGGGACCATGACAGCCATATCCGAATGAAACACAACGAGAAATACTCCCCGTCAGGGGGCTAGCCCAGGATCCCGCCCCCGCCACTGGGATTATTCGCAGTAACCAACCCCCCCTCTCCCTCGCTAGGCTGTTGCTGGCCCGGAAGTAGCCACTCGGCACCGGGTCAACCCGTCTACCAATCTCACCATAAGGATAGAGAGATGAGTCACGTGCAACAGTTGTTCAACGGGGGCGAGAGCGCCGGTACTTTCCAGCTCAACTTCAACAACAACCGTGCCTACGAGCTGTTTGGCCGGGAGTACCTCAAGTGCTATGCCAACCTCAGCGCCAAGGGGAAGATGAGCAAGCCCCTGCCCACCGGGCCGCTGAGCTACACCGTCGACTTCGCCATGGATTGCGGCTGCAGTTCGGTGCTGTTTGACTTCAACCTCGCCTACAAGAAGACCTTCGGCAACCAGTTGCAGGCCCCCCTGTGGCGCGAGTCGGACTACGAGGCCGAGCTGGTGCTCTGCCAGCTGGTGCGCGAGGCACCGGCCAACCGCCTGAGCAACCATGATCAGTTCGCCGAGGCCGAGGCCTTCTTCAACGACGTCAATCTGCCCGACACCGTCCGGGCGGTGGGCAATGATCCCTATGCCGACAAGGACGGCCTGGTGGAGTTCATCGTGGCCAACGAGCTGCTGGACGATCCCGCCGTCATGGCCAAGCTGGCGGAACAGAAGGCCTACCTCATCGCCATCACCTCTGTGGTCACCGCCTACATCAACCGTTACGCCGAAGCCTATGGCGAGCAGTACAAGACGGACGCGGATCTCTGGGCCAGGGCCCTCTCCAAGATCCCTCTGATGGGGCCGAGCAAGATCGATCAGCAGAGCTACAGCCGCCACATCAAGGGGCTCAGCATCGCCACCGACTTCATCAACTTCATCATGGACGTGGTGGTGAGCCAGGGCACCACGGCGCTGGCCAGCTTCAACAAGTTCCTGCAAAAGCAGGGGGATGCCATCCGCTTCGGGGTGGAGAACAACAAGGACTTCTACAAGACCATCACGGTGGGGGTCACGGTGGAAGTGTTCAAGGTGGGCAACGAACTGGTCTATGTGCCGAAGATCAAGCAGTACCGCGTCAACTTCGACCGCCAGAACAGCAAGTTCACCTCCGCCTGTGCCAGCGCCGAGTTCGTCGACATCTACTTCAACTACCTCTATGCCGCCAACGTGTTCGACTACGAGGCCCTCAAGGACCCCGAGATCAAGCGCGACTTCGACAACTTCATCCAGAAGCAGCGCAAGGCACAAATTGAAGAAGCGGATACCTTCTTCAACGATGACTTCCCGCCCCTGGAGCCCAAACAGGTCAGCCGCAGCAAGGCCACGGTCTAACCCCGCCAGTCAAAAAAACAGCCGGCAGATGCCGGCTGTTTTTTTAGGTGGGCCTCAGGCCCGTTTCTCTTCAAGCCAGGCCCCCTGGCTCTGCATCTCGAACAGCTGGGCATAATGCCCCCCCAGCGCCATCAGCTCGCCGTGGGTACCGCGCTCGCTCACCCACCCGCGGGAGAGCAGCAGGATTTCATCGGCATCCACAATGGTGGAGAGGCGGTGAGCGATGGCGATGGTGGTGCGGCCACGGCGCGCCGCCGAGAGCGCCTGGGAGAGGGCGAGCTCGGTCTGGGAGTCCACGCTCGCGGTCGCCTCGTCCAGGATGAGGATGCGCGGATCCCCCACCAGGGCGCGGGCAAAGGAGAGCAGCTGGCGCTGGCCGGCGGAGAGGTTCTTGCCCCCCTCCTCCATCAGGGTGGCCAGGCCATCGGGCAGGCGGCGCACGAAATCGGCCAGCTGCACCTCCTCCAGGGCCTGCCAGAGCCGCCCATCCTCGATGCCGTCACGCCCAAGGCGCAGGTTCTCGGCCAGGGTGCCGACGAAGATGAAAGGATCCTGCTGCACCAGGCCGATGCTGCGGCGCACCGCCGAGAGGGCCAGGCCGTTCATGGGGTGATCATCGAAGTGGATGCTCCCCCGATCCAGGGGGTAGAAACCCATCAGCAGGCTGATGATGGTGGACTTGCCGCTGCCGGTGTGGCCCACCAGCGCCAGCATCTGGCCCGGCCGTGTGGCAAAGCTCACATCTTGCAGTACCTGCTGCTCCCCGTCGTAGGAGAAGCCCACCCCGTCGAAGCGTACCCGTCCCTCCAGGGGGCGCACCTCCCCGTCGGTGCTCTCGCGGGTTTCATCGAGCAGGGCGAACACCCGCTCCCCCGCCACCATGGCCTGCTGCAACTGGTTGAGCTGGTTGGTCATCTCGATGAGGGGCTCGATCATCCGCCCCAGATAGCTGATGAAGGCGTAAAGCACCCCCACCTGGATGGCCCCCGCCGTGCTCAGCCCCTCGTGGGCGAACAGGGCCAGCAGACCGATGAGCACCATCATGTAGAAGAGATCGATGAGGGGGCGCAGCAGGATGCCGTTGATCTTGAGGCTCTTGATCCGCGCCTGCCAGTGCTGCTGGTTCACCCCCGCAAAGGCGTTGGCGAAGTGGCGCTCCTGCACCATGGCCTGGATCACCGGCATCCCCTGCAACGACTCGTTGAGACGGCTGTTGATGTCGGAGAGCAAGGATCGGGTCGCCCGCACCACGGGCACGCTCAGTTTCTGATAGAGCCACATCACGGCTCCCACCGCCGGCAGCAGGGTGGCGCACACCAGCATCAGGCGCAGATCCAGCAGCGCCATGGAGAGCAGGATGCCGCACAGGAGCACCACTTTTTGCACCAGGAGCCCTATCACCTGGACATAGAGGTTCATGATCGCCTCGGTGTCGTTGGTGATGCGGGAGATGAGGGAGCCCGAGCGGTGCTTGTCGAAATAGCGGGCAGGCAGGCGGATGGCGGTGGCGAACACCTGCTCGCGCAGACGCTGCACCACCGCCTGGGCGATGCGGTTGAAGCGCAGGGATTGCAGATAGAAGCCGGCCGCCGACAACACCTGCAGCCCCAGATAACCGGCGGCAAGGGCGGCGATGATGCCCCACTCCAGCCGGCGCGGCGCCAGGTAGTCATCGATGAAGAGCTTGATGAGCAAGGGGCCCGCCACCTCGGCGCCGGTGGCGAGCAGCAGGCAGATGCCCGCCTGCACCAGCCAGCGGGGGTAGCTGGCGCAGTAGGCGAGCAGCCGTTTGATGGTTGGATTCACAGACTTGCCTCCAGCGCAACGTTCCACGGGAATTGACTCTCTTTGCTCCCCTCTCCGCTCGCGGGAATCGGGTGAGGGGTGAGGGGTGTCTGGGGCCTTGTCATCCTGTTCACAGGCTCTCCTCCACGTCCTGCTCCAGGCGCTGGTAGCGGACCATGTCCGCGTACCAGCCGTTCCTGGCCATCAGGGTCTCGTGACGGCCCCGCTCGCTGATCGCTCCCTGCTCCAGCACCAGGATCTCGTCCGCCTGCTCCACCGCCGTCATGCGGTGGCTCACCAGCACCAGGGTGCGCTTATGGACCTTGAGGGCCAGCAGGATCTGCTGCTCGGTGTGGGCATCCACCGCCGAGAGGGCGTCATCCAGCACCAGGATAGGGGCATCCAGCAGCAGGGCGCGGGCGATGGCCAGACGCTGCTTCTGACCACCGGAGAGGGTCACCCCCTTCTCCCCCACCTCGGTTTCATACCCTTTGGGGAAGCGGCTGATGTCGTCGTGAACACAGGCGATGCGCGCCACCCGCTCAATCTCCTCCCGGCTCGCCTCGGGGCGGCCCAGGGCGATGTTGGCCGCGATGGTGGTGGAGAACAGAAACGGCTCCTGGGGCACATAGGCAAACTGGCTGCGCAGCTCACCCAGCGACAGTTGCGAGATGGGCACCTCCCCCATGCGGATCTCCCCGGCCGTGGGGTTGGCCAGGCGCATCAGCAGCTTGAGCAGGGAGCTCTTGCCTGCCCCGGTGCGTCCCACTATCCCCAGCATGGCGCCAGCCTGCAGGGTGACATCCACCCCCTGCAACAGGGTGCGTTGCTCCAGCCGGTAGCCCAGCCCCTGCACCCGCAGGGGAAACGCCGAGGCCAGCGCCACGGGATGGGCCGGCTCCTCGATGTCGCTGCGCTCCCCCAGCAGGCTTTCGATGCGCGAGTAGGCGGCGCTGCCCCGCTCGATGATGTTGAACAGCCAGGCGATGGCGAACATGGGCCAGATGAGCTGGCCGAGGTACATGGTGAAGCTGGTGAGCTCCCCCAGAGTCAGCTTGTCTTGCAGCACCAGGGCGCTGCCCCCTGCGACCGCCAGAAAATAGGAGCAGCCGATGCACAGGTAAATCACGGGGTCGAACTTGGCGTCGATGCGGGCCACCGCCATGTTGCGCTCCCCCGCCTGACGGGTCAGCTCGGCAAAGCCCTCGTCCTCCAGGGATTCGACCGCGTAGGATTTGAGCACCCGCACCCCGGAGAGGGCCTCCTGGGTCTTGTTGTTGAGGCGGGAGAAGGCCCCCTGCGCCGCCTTGAACTCCTTGTAGATCTGGGTCCCGAAGCGGTTCATGAAGAAAGCCATCACCGGCAGGGGCAGCAGGGAGAGCAGGGTCAGCTGCCAGGAGTACTGGCTGCACATGATGGAGAGCACCAGGATGCCGACGATGAAGGAGTCCACCAGGGTCAGCACCCCTTCCCCTGCGGTCATCTCCACCGCCTGGATGTCGTTGGTGGCGTGGGCCATCAGATCACCGGTGCGGTGGCGCTGGTAGAAATCCGGGCTCATGCGGGTGAAGTGGCTGAACAGCCGGTTGCGCAGCACGTAGGCGAGCCGGTAGGAGGCACCGAACAGCATGACCCGCCACACATAGCGCAGCAGGTAGATAAGCAGTCCCAGGCCAAAAAGCCCCGCCAGATAGCCGGTCAGGGTGCCGCTGTCCAGGTCACCCTTGGCGATGCCATCCACCACCCAGCCCACCACCTTGGGGGGGATCACGGTCAACAGGGCCACCAGCATCAGCAGGGAGATGGCCACCAGATAACGCCGCCACTGATCCTTGAAAAACCAGCCAAGCCGCAAAAATACGCTCACAGAGAAGTCCTTGGTCGCGGCGCGCTGCCGCGTGATCGTGAAGAGAAGCTCAATACAATCGCCCCCTGGCGGGGGCGAACGAGTGGGTCATCATAGCCTGAAGCGGGTGACTTGAGAACGATTGCTATCTTGCCCTCCCTCAGAGCCGCTTGTCGGGGGGTGAGAACGGGAAGGCGACCGACTCCTGCTGCTCTCCGGTGAGCAGGAAGTGGGAGACCTCCTCCCGGGTCTGGGTAAAGACCTGCTGCAACTGGTTGAGCTCCCCCTCGCTCAGCTCCTCCTGCAGCCGCAGCCGCCACTCCAGTTCCCCGGCCAGCAGTTGCAGGCGGGAAGCGGAGATGTTGGCCGAGACCCCCTTCAGGGTATGCAGCAAACGGCACGCCACTTCGGGCTGCTGGCGACGCAGGGCGGTGCGGATGTCCCACAGATCGTCCTTGTGCTCGGAGAGGAACAGCTTGAAGAGGATCTGCAGCGCCTCCCTGTCATGCTCCAGCCGGCGCAGGGCATCCTCCAGATCCAGCACGCCCATGAGGGCCGGCGGCTTGACCTCGATGGGCACCTTGGGCTCCCCGCCGCTGCTCTTCACCCATTGCAGCAGGTTGTTGTAGAGATCGAGCTTGCTCACCGGCTTGGTGACATAGCCGTTCATGCCGACGCCAAGGCAGCGCTCCCTGTCCCCCGGCATGGCGCTGGCGGTGAGGGCGATGATGGGCACATCGTGCTTGTCCACCATCTTGCGGATCTGGCGGGTGGCATCCAGCCCGTCCAGCACCGGCATCTGCAGATCCATCAGGATGACGTCAAACGGCTGCTCCGCCACCTGCTCCACCGCCTCGCGGCCGTTGTCCACCACGGTGACCTTGGCCTCCACCCGGCGCAGGTACTCCAGAATGAGCTGCTGGTTGACCCGGTTGTCCTCGGCCAGCAGCACCCGGGTACCACGCAGCAGCTCCCGGAACTGCTGCTGATCCCCCTGGGCCTCCGCCTGGCGGACCTTGCTGTCATGGGAGCTGCCGTTGAGCAGTTCGTCCACCTTGGCCAGCAAGGCGTTTTCGGTCATGGGCTTGGCCAGGAAATGGGTCAGTCCCATGCTCTCCATCCGCCCGTGCAGCCC
This sequence comes from Aeromonas sp. QDB30, assembly GCF_027707645.1. NCBI lineage: Bacteria > Pseudomonadati > Pseudomonadota > Gammaproteobacteria > Aeromonadales > Aeromonadaceae > Aeromonas > Aeromonas sp. QDB30. The sequence continues at coordinate 19,340 of NZ_JAPCIY010000018.1, forward strand.
CTCCCTGGACCAGGCGCTGGTCATCAGGACAGGCAGGCGCCGCCACTGGCTGTGCTGGTACATCTCGAGGGCCAAGTCCAGACCATCCTCCTGACCCATGCGCCAGTCGAGGATGGCGAGGCGGAGGTGATGCCCCTCTTCCCGCAGCACCTGACGGGCGCGGGAGAGGCTGTTGACCGTGATGACGGACGCCCCCGCCCGCCCCAGGATGTCCTTGGCCAGTTCCAGCACCAGCTCGTTGTCATCCATCATCAGGATCAGGGGCTGGTGATCGAAGAAGACCCGGCGACCCGAGACCCCGTACACCGCCTGGGAGATGGGGATCTCGAACAGGAAGGTGGAGCCCACCCCGGGCTTGCTCTGCACGGTGATCTCCCCGCCCATCAGCCCCACCAGGCGCTGGGAGATGTTGAGGCCAAGCCCGGAGCCGCCATATTTACGGGTATTGCCCGCCTCCAGCTGGGTAAAGGGCTGGAACAGCTGGGCCTGCTTCTCCGGGGCGATGCCGATGCCGGTATCCCGCACGCTGAAGCAGACCCGCATGGGATGCTGGCTGGTGAGCGTAATGGCCACCTCCACCTCGCCCCGCTCGGTGAACTTGATGGCATTGTTCACCAGGTTGACCAGCACCTGACCGAGGCGCAGCGGATCCCCGCGCAGAAAGTCGGGCACGGCGGGAGACTTGTTGATGATGACCTCGATGTGCTTGCGCTCCGCCAGATCCGCGAACATGGCGGCGAGGGAGTCGAGCTGCTCGCTGAGATCGAAGTCGATCTCCTCCAGGGTCAGCTTGCCGGACTCCACCTTGGTGAGATCCAGAATGTCGTTGATGAGCAGCAGCAAGGTGTCCGACGAGGATTTGATCTTGTTGAGATAGTCCCGCTGCTGGGGATCCAGACTGGTTTGCAGTGCCAGGGCGCTGAAGCCGATGATGGCATTCATGGGGGTGCGGATCTCGTGGCTCATGTTGGCCAGGAAGTCGCTCTTGGCCTGGGCCAGCAGCGCGGCATGGCGAGAGAGCTCGCTCAGCTTCTGGTTGCGACGCCACAGGGTCGCGGCCACTAGCGAGAAGCAGAGCAGCGCCCCCCCCAGCACCATCAGGTAGAAGCGGCTCTTGAGGGAGGAGGCCCGCTCCAGCTTGCTCTGCTTCCAGGCGGGCAGTGAGCTCAGCCCCTTCATCTCCACCACCTGATTGCGCAGGCGATGGTACTCCATCACCTGCTGATTGAACTCCTGGCCCAGCCGGACGAGGGCCGCGACCCTCGGCTGCTCGCCATAGCGGTCAAGCAGGTGCTGCTGGAGTTGCAACAGTTGTCGCTGCTCGTTCTGATCCCAGCTACGTCTGAGGTAGTGGTGCAGGCGCATGAGTTCGGTCAGGTCGCGGTACTGCGCCTCACCGACCGGCAGGGTGCCTTGCAACGCCTTGAGCTGGCCCTGGAAGCGGGGAGCCAGATACTCGATGGTCATCTCCATGGTGTAGAGCCTGGCGAGATCCAGCAGATAACCGTCGATGTCCCGCTGCAACGCCTGGGAGCCGGGGTCGTCCACCGACTCCGGATCCTCGTGCACCAGCCTGACGAACCTGTCCAGGTGACTGGAAAGCAGGCTCAGGCGTTGCTGTACGCTGCCATCGCTGGCCTTCTCGCGCCCCAGCAGATAGACGGTATCGGTATTGACCCGATTGAGCACCATCTCAGCCGCCACGCTCAAATCGAAGGCACGCTGCTGCTGGCTGAGCAACTGCCAGCAATAGGCAGAAAAGCCCACCAGCGATACGATGATAAGGCCAAAGACAACACGATTGCCCCGTGCAACACTCTTCATCCCGTCTCGATTCTCATGTCATGGTCGGCCATCCGGTGACATCAGGTCACGGCCGGAGGCCAACTGTGAAAAACCACTGAGTGCTATGTTACCGTTAGTCGGCGCTCTGATTGCAATAAAGATGTTGCCGGGCCATGAAATAAGGAAGCAATTATGTCACTTGTCACCACCTATTGTAGCCAATGCTTTACCCGCAACCGCCTGCCTGTCGAAAAAGCAGACTCAAACGCGAAGTGTGGCCGCTGTCGTCACGCCCTCTTCGAACAAACCCCGGTGGCGGGGCGTCAGGCCAGCTTCGATGCCCTGATCCAGTCCGACATCCCGGTGGTGGTGGACTTTTGGGCAAGCTGGTGTGGCCCCTGCCTGCAGTTTGCCCCCGTCTTTCAGGAGGTCGCCCGGGAGCTTGAGCCCCGCCTTCGCTTCGTGAAACTCGATACCGAGCAGGAGGCCGCCATCGCAGGTCGCTATGGCATTCGCAGCATTCCTACCCTGATGGTCTTCCAGCGGGGGGAGATCCTGGCACAGCGCAGCGGCTCCCTGCCCAAGAGCCTGTTCAAGGAGTGGCTGCTCTCCTTCACCTCCCCCGTCAAATGAAAATGAAATGTTTCATTTCTGTTTGATTGAAGATCCATTTTCACTTGACTCTGTGAGTCGCCACATGATTTGACCATATCCCCCTGTTTCAAACAGGGGGATATATGTAACCTCGGCATCACAACAACAACCATAAATTAACCGAGAGAACGTTATGCACACATCGGCTGTACCTCCGACTCCCCCCTCACGCTGGCTGGACATCAAGTCCGGGATCGTCATCCTGGATCTGCTCCTGCTCTGCGCCATGCTGGCATGGCTCCCGTTTGACCCCATGGTCAACAAGGGGCTGGCCATCCTGATCTTCATCGCCATCCTCTGGCTGACCGAGGCAGTGAACATCACCATCACTGCCATCTCCATCCCGGTGCTCGCCACCCTGCTCGGGGTGTTCGACATGAGCAAGTCGCTGACCGACTTTGCCAACCCCGTCCTGTTCCTCTTCTTTGGCGGCTTTGCCCTCGCGGCAGCCCTCTCCAAGCAGGGACTCGACACCCAGATCGCCGGCAAGGTGATGCAGCTCGCCAAGGGACACCTGGGCTGGGCTTCCATCGTGCTCTTCACCATCACGGCCGCCCTCTCCATGTGGATCAGCAACACCGCCACCGCGGCCATGATGATGCCGCTGGCACTCGGCATGCTGAAGGGGCTGGACGTTCACAAGGAGCGCCGCACCCTGGTCTTCGTGCTGCTTGGCGTCGCCTATAGCGCCAGCATCGGTGGCATCGGCACACTGGTGGGCAGCCCCCCCAATGCCATCGCCGCCGCTCAGATGGGCTTGGGCTTCACCGACTGGCTGGAGTTCGGCATCCCCGTGGTGATCATCTTCATGCCGGTAGGCATCGGCCTGCTCTATCTGGTCACCCGTCCTAATCTCTCCCACCAGGTCAGCACCGAGCAGGTCACCATCGAGTGGACAGGCCAGCGCAAGGTGACCCTGGCCATCTTCCTGACCACGGTGCTGCTGTGGATTGGATCCCAGCCTCTTGCCAAGGCACTGGGCGGCATTCCCCAGTTCGATACCCTGATCGCCATGGGCGCCATCCTGGCCATCGCCGTCAGCCGGGTCGCCAGCTGGGATGACATCAACCAGAACACCGACTGGGGCGTGCTGCTGCTGTTCGGGGGTGGTCTCACCTTGAGCGCCATCCTCAAGCAGACCGGGGCCAACGCCTTCCTGGCGGAGCACCTCTCCAGCGGCCTCTCCTCCATGCCCATCTTCGTGATCCTGCTCTGCCTGGCCGCCTTCGTGGTGTTCCTGACCGAGCTGGTCTCCAACACCGCCACCGCCGCGCTGCTGGTGCCGCTGTTCGCCGGGGTGGCCGAGGCTCTGGGGGTCTCCCCCATCGTGGTCTCCGTGCTGATCGCCGTCGGCGCCTCCTGTGCCTTCATGCTGCCGGTGGCCACGCCCCCCAACGCCATCGTCTTCGCCAGCGGCCATATCCAGCAGCGGGAGATGATGCGGGCCGGCCTGGTACTGAACCTGGTGTTCACCGTCATCCTGACCATGCTGGCCTATTTCATGGGGGATATCCTCCACTGAGGTTCGCCCCCTAATGCCCCTCCAAGCCCCGCATCGCCGGGGCTTTTTCTCGCCCCGAAACCACCGCACTCCCTACCCGTGACATCACGGCGACATTAACTCGCACTTAAGAAATCACCTCCATGATGCTGACAACGGCCATCACGCAGCCATGGCTGACGATGGCGATGATCATGGACATCACGACAAGGGGATCACCTCATGGGAAAGACGATGCAGAACAACCGTGAAATCATGGTATGGGATCCGGTGGTCAGGGGATTTCACTGGGCCACTGTGCTGTTGTGCGTGCTGAATCTCTTCATCCTTGAAGAGGGGGCGCGCAACCACCGCTATGCGGGATATGCGCTGGCCGGACTGCTGGCACTGCGCATCGTATGGGGATTCATCGGCTCTAGATTGGCCCCTTGAAGATCCAGACACTTCGCCCCTCTTAACTTAAGAGGTAGTCTTGGAACTATGTTCAGTACTAGTCGCAACGAGAAGATGGTCGAAGTATTAACAGGGGCTGAGCGCCGTCGACGCCGGACTCCGCAAGAAAAAATCGCCATCGTGCAGCAGACCTTTGAGCCCGGTATGACCGTCTCTCATGTCGCTCGCTTGCACGACGTCAACGCCAACCAGCTTTTCAAATGGCGTAAGCAATTCCAGGAAGGGTCTCTCACGGCGATCACCGCCGGTGAGGATGTTGTTCCAGCCTCAGAGTTGGCTGCTGCCATCAAGCAGATCCGAGAGCTCCAGCGTTTGCTCGGGAAGAAGACCATGGAGAACGAGATCCTTAAAGAAGCCGTGGAGGTTGGTCGAGCAAAAAAATGGATAGCGCATGCGCCCTTGTTGCCAGGGGACGACGATTAAGGGCTGTGAGCCAGGCCCTTAATGTATCGCGTGCGCAGCTATCCGTTCGTGTTCATCGAAAACCGGGTTGGCAAGATGGTCGTCATCATCGCCAGCGTGATGATGCAGCCTTACTTGGCCGTATCATGGAGGCGATGGCAGAGCTTCCCTCCTATGGCTATCGCCGGGTCTGGGCGCTGTTACGGCGTCAGTCAGAGGCAACACGACAGCCTGTGGTAAACGCCAAGCGGGTATATCGCGTCATGCGCGATCATGGCCTGCTGCTGGAAAGAAAACCAGCGGCACCATTGGCCCAGCAGGCACATAAGGGGCGTGTTGCCGTCAAAGAGAGCAATCGACGTTGGTGCTCGGATGGCTTTGAATTTCGCTGTGATAACGGTGAAAAACTACGGGTCACGTTCGCCATGGACTGCTGCGATAGGGAAGCGTTGGACTGGGCTGCCAGTACCGGGGGTTACGACAGTGACACGGTGCAAGATGTCATGCTGAGTTCTGTCGAACGTCGCTTCGGGGATTCGTTGCCGGCATCACCGGTGGAATGGCTGACTGATAATGGTTCGGCATATCGAGCCCATGAGACCCGTGCGTTTGCACGAGAAATCGGGTTGGAGCCCAGAACGACTGCGGTGAGAAGCCCACAGAGCAACGGTATAGCGGAGAGCTTCGTGAAGACGATGAAGCGAGACTATATCGAGATGATGCCAAAACCGGATAGCCGAACAGCGGTAGGCAATTTGGCTATCGCGTTTGAGCATTATAACGAGCACCACCCGCACAGCGCCTTGGGATACCGTTCACCCCGGGAATATCTGCGCAGTCGGGTATCACAACCCTAAGCGGGAAAAAGTGTCTGGATCTATGGGGTCAAATCCAGGCTCCTATCATGCCCGCTTCGCCCAGTGGCTGCCGACACCGACCGGCGTCATCACCTATCTCAAGGAGACGATCAAGGGGCGCCACCCCTACTATGCCGGTCACAATCCTTTGGGGTCCTTGATGATACTGCTGCTGTTGACCTGCCTTGTCGGCACCGCCGCCAGCGGGATCATGACCGAATACGGGCCGCTCTCCGGCACCCATCGCATGGAAGAGATCCACGAGTTCTTTGCCAAGGGGCTGCAGGTGACCATCTTCGTCCATGTACTGGCCGTCATCGCCCTGGATCGCCTGGTACGGGGCGATCTCGTCAGGGCGATGATCACCGGCAAGAAACGGGTGCCGGCGGACACCCGGGTGGTCGACAGGCCCTGAGCCTCTCTCAACCCGACAGATGAAAAAAAACCCCGCATCGCGGGGTTTTTCACTGGAGCAGACATCAGCCGACGCTGCAGCTCGTCAGTTTCCAGATCCGGTCTACGTAATCCTGGATGGAGCGGTCGGAGTTGAACTTGCCCATGGTGGCCGAGTTGATGATGGCCTTCTTCGCCCACAGGGCCGGATCCCGGTACCAGGCGTCGATCAGCTTGTGCGCCTCGGAGTAGGACTCGAAATCCGCCAGGGTCAGGTAAGGGTCTCCCCCTTCCAGCAGGGAACGCTTGATAGAGGAGAGTTCCCCCGGGCGACCCGGCGTGAAGTAGTCGGTATCAAACCAGTCCAGCACGGCTTTCAGTTCGGAGTTGGCGTAGTAGAAGTCATACGGGTTGTAGCCGCGCGCCTTCAGGGACTTCACCTCGTCCACATTCAGACCGAAGATGGCGCAGTTTTCGGCACCCGCCTCTTCGGCGATCTCGATGTTGGCTCCATCCAGCGTCCCGATGGTGATGGCACCGTTCAGCGCCATCTTCATGTTGCCGGTACCGGATGCTTCGTAACCTGCGGTGGAGATCTGCTCGGAGACATCCGCCGCCGGGATCAGCTTCTCGGCAAGGCTCACGCGGTAGTTCGGCATGAACACCACTTTCAGCTTGCCCTGGATACGGGCGTCGTTGTTGACCCGCTCCGCCAGCTTGTTGATGGCGTAGATGATGTCCTTGGCCAGCTTGTAGCCGGGCGCCGCCTTGGAGCCGAAGATGAACACCCGCGGATGCATGTCATAGTCCGGGTTCGCCAGCAGGCGACGGTAGAGCGCCATGATGTGGATGAGGTTCAGCTGCTGGCGCTTGTACTCGTGCAGACGCTTGATCTGGACGTCGAAGATCGCCTCCGCGCTCACGTCGATGCCGGTTTCCGCCTTGATGACCTTGACCAGCTTCTCCTTGTTGTGGCGCTTGATGGTCATGAACTGCTGCTGGAACGCCTTGTCGTCGGCAAACTTCACCACGCTGCGCAGCTTGTCCAGTTGCAGCGGCCACTCCTTGCCCACCACCTCGTTGTAGAGTTCGGCCAGTTCCGGGTTACAGGCCAGCAGCCAGCGACGGGGAGTCACACCATTGGTGACGTTGCACATCTTCTCGGGCCACAGCTCGGCATACTCGGGGAAGAGATCTTCCTTCACCAGCTTGGAGTGGATCTCGGCCACACCGTTCACCTTGGAGGAGCCGATGACGCACAGGTTGCCCATGCGCACCTTGCGCACGTCACCCTCTTCGATGATGGAAAGCTTGGCCTTGATGGCATCGTTGCCTGGCCACTTGGGCTCCACCAGCTCGTTCAGGAAGCGGGCGTTGATTTCATAAATGATCTCGAGGTGACGGGGCAGCACCTTCTCGAACAGGCTGACGGACCACTTCTCCAGCGCTTCCGGCAGCAGGGTGTGGTTGGTGTAGGAGAAGACCTGATAGCAGATGCCCCAGGCGGTATCCCAGTTCAGCCCCTCTTCATCCACCAGCACGCGCATCAGCTCGGGGATGGCCACGGTGGGGTGGGTATCGTTGAGCTGAATGGCGATTTGCGCGGCAAAGTTGCGGAAGTCACTGCCATGCACCCGCTTGTAGCGACGCATGATGTCCTTGATGGAGCAGGCGCAGAAGAAGTACTGCTGGATCAGGCGCAGCTCCTTGCCTGCGTCGGTCTCATCGTTCGGGTAGAGCACCTTGGAGATGGTCTCGGCCTGGGCCTTCTCGGCCTGGGAGTCGATATAACCACCGGCGTTGAACACGTCCCAGTCGAAGAACTCGGAGGCGCGGGATTCCCACAGACGCAGGATGTTGACGGTGTGACCACCGAAGCCGACTACCGGAATGTCCCAAGGCACCCCTTTGATCTTGCGACCGGCGTGCCACACCTTCTTCAGGCCACCCTTGTCACCAAAGACGGTCTCCACGTAGCCGTAGAGCGGGATCTCCTGCACCGATTCCGGGCGGCAGATCTCCCAGGGGTTGCCATATTCGCGCCAGGAGTCCGGACGCTCGATCTGACGGCCATCCTGAATTTCCTGACGGAACAGGCCGTGCTCGTAGTGAATGCCATAGCCCACCGCCGGGTAGTTCAGGGTCGCCAGGGAATCGATGAAGCAGGCAGCCAGACGACCCAGGCCGCCGTTGCCAAGGGCCATGTCAGGCTCTTGTTCGCAAAGATCGGTCAGTTCCAGACCGAGTTCACCCAGCGCCTCTTCACAGACTTTGTAGAGGGAGAGGTTGTGCAGGTTGTTGGAGGTCAAACGCCCCATCAAAAATTCAGCAGAGAGATAGTGAATCGCACGAGTATCTTTCTTGAAGTGAGTCTGCTGAGTACGGGTCAGGCGCTCGTACACCTGTTCATTGACGGCGGCAGCAGTCGCTTTCCACCAGGCATCCGGAGAGGCTTTCTGTTCGCTTGTACCCAAGGTAGAACGCAGGTGACGCACGATACTCGCCTTGAGCTGATCTTTATCCAGTTGGAGATCCTGGTCTGTCTTCTTCTTGGTAGCCATAAACCATTTTCCTTCGTTACAAATAAAAAATGTCATCCCATCGGGGGGACCGGCGCTGTTGTTATCTCAGAATATGCTCCGGCGGGGGCATACTAGCTAAAGCCAAGGGTTTAAAAGTTAACGTGAGTCACACTTTAACGCATAAAAATGACAGTTTCACCATGAAAACCCTTTCCTTTAGTCCGCCTGAATTAAATACAAATTTCGTTTTAAATCATAGCGATACAAGAAAACAAAAAAGATAGTTTCATGAATAGGTTTTCAATGATTGCCTGTGACTGAAAATACGTGAAAATAACCGTCAACACGGGAGAAATTGAAAGCGTTTTCAATTCACACCTCCTCGTCAGGTAATAAAAAGGATGCCCCAATCGGAGCACCCTTTGATTTCAATTAACCATGCGCCTTGAACTGATTGCTCATGGGGTCGTAGTGATACCCGATCTGTTGCAGACGGGTAGCCAGCTGATCTTCTGTCATGTCGTAGTAAGCCAGCAGCTCTTCAAGGCCATCACACTCCAGCCGCAGCTTCTCGTTGATGATCCCGAGCAGAATGTTGGCATCCAGTCGTTGTAAGGTACTGACGTCCATCTCACTCCCTCCTCTCCCCATACAGGACTGTATAACCATGAGCGCCGACCCGAAGTTTGTCTACAGGTTAAAAAACACCCTGCATAAGAAAGATATAAATATTCTTTTTAATCATGGAGTTAAAATCATCTCCTGTTAATCGGCTCACACTTTTAGCCACAAATGACTTGTCACTCCTTGCGAACAGAACTACTGTATACACATACAGCATGGTTATTCATACAGGAACGACATATGAGCCAGCCCCTGAATCTTTGCCCCCCCTCCTCCTCTGCCGGTCTTATCACCACCTGGCCCACTCGCCATCAGAGCAAGATGGGACAAGAGCAGCGGCGCGGCCCTCTCCATCAGGAAGCACCGCTGCTGGATGCCCTGGGGCAACTGAGTCAGTCCGACAGTGGCTGGATCCTGCTCGTCGCCCCGCCAGGTCTGCCCGCCGCCGCGCAATTGCAGGCCAGAGGGATCAATCCTGCCAGGGTGCTTGTCGTGCACGCCCCCAAGATCAAGAATTGGCAGCGCCTGCTGGAGCAGAGCCTGATCAATGGTCACTGTGCCGCCGTGCTGACCTGGCTGCCCGAACAGGTCGCCCTGGACCGGAGCACATTGAGCACCCTGGGCCAGCGTGCCGGTGTCCTGACCCGCTTCTTCGAGCCCTCAACCCCTCTGGGTGGGGCACTGAGCTACGGCGGCCAGGATGTCTACCTGAACCACTGATCGCCCCTTCGGCGTGACAGCCAATGCGCCGGCATTGCCCACCGGGTTATCCAGGCTTCCGACCCGGGATGTCATGGCGACAAAGACAAAGCAGCACAGCAGCACAGCAGCACAGCAGCACAGCAGCACAGCAGCACAGCAGCACAGCAGCACAGCAGCACAGCAGCACAGCAGCACAGCAGCACAGCAGCACAGCAGCACAGCAGCACAGCAGCACAGCAGCACAGCAGCACAGCAGCACAGCAGCAGTAAATTTGCTCAGGCCCAGACCGTCAAATGGGGCCCGCAAAAAAAGGCGACCCGAGGGTCGCCTTTCAACATGCTGCTGTACGGGGGCTAATCGCTCTGCGTTTGCATCGAAGTCCGATTGATCAAGCCAGTTTGGTCTCCAGCTCGGCAATTTTGGCGGACCAGTAGGCCGGGCCGGTCTCGTGGATGTTATTGCCCTGGGAGTCGACCGCCACGGTGACCGGCATGTCTTCCACCTCGAACTCGTAGATGGCCTCCATCCCCAGATCGGCAAAGGCCACCACGCGCGCCTTCTTGATGGCTTTCGCCACCAGATAGGCGGCGCCGCCCACCGCCATCAGGTAGACAGCCTGGTGCTGCTTGATGCTCTCGACCGTCTTGGGGCCGCGCTCGGACTTGCCGATCATGCCGATGAGGCCGGTTTCTCCCAGCATCATGTCGGTGAATTTGTCCATCCGGGTGGACGTGGTGGGGCCAGCCGGGCCGACCACCTCGTCACGCACCGCATCGACCGGGCCCACGTAATAGATGAAGCGGTTGGTGAAATCGACCCCTTCCGGCAGTCCTTCACCCTTTTTCAGCATGTCGGCGATGCGCTTGTGGGCGGCGTCGCGGCCGGTCAGGATCTTGCCGGAGAGCAGCACGGTATCGCCGCTCTTCCAGCTGGCAAGCTCTGCCTTGGTGATGCCATCCACGTTGACCCGGCGCACATTGCCACCGGACTCACGGGTGATCTCCGGCCAGTCTTCCAGCCTGGGGGGTGTCAGCTCCGCCGGGCCGGAGCCATCGAGTTCGAAATGCACGTGACGGGTGGCGGCGCAGTTGGGGATCATCACCACGGGCTTGGAGGCGGCGTGGGTCGGGGCGGATTTCACCTTCACATCCAGCACCGTGGTCAGGCCGCCCAGCCCCTGGGCACCGATCCCGAGCTTGTTGACCTTGTCATAGAGCTCGACCCTCAGCTTCTCTTCGGTGGTCTCGGGACCACGGGCAATCAGCTCTTGGATGTCTATGTGCTCCATCAGAGCTTCCTTGGCGAGCACCGCCGCCTTCTCGGCGGTGCCGCCGATGCCGATGCCGAGCATGCCGGGCGGGCACCAGCCAGCCCCCATGGTCGGCACCGTCTTGAGCACCCACTCCACGATGTCGTCGGAGGGGTTGAGCATCACCATCTTCGATTTGTTTTCGGAGCCGCCCCCCTTGGCCGCGATACTCACTTCCACCTTGTCGCCGGGGATCATGTCGATGTGCACGACAGCGGGGGCATTGTCTTTGGTGTTCTTGCGGCTGCCGGCCGGATCCGCCAGCACGGAGGCGCGCAGCGGGTTGTCCGGATTGGTATAGGCGCGGCGGGTGCCCTCATCCACCATCTCCTGGACCGTCATGTCGCTGTCCCACTGTACCTGCATGCCGATCTTGACGAAGCAGGTGACGATACCGGTATCCTGACAGAGCGGGCGATGACCTTCGGCAGACATGCGGGAGTTGATCAGGATCTGGGCCAGGGCATCCTTGGCGGCCGGGTTGATCTCGCGGTCATAGGCGGCCTTGGCGGCCTGCACGAAATCGAGGGGGTGGTAGAAGGAGATGTACTGCAGGGCGTCAGCAATGGAATCGATAAAGTCCTGTTTTCTAATGATGCTCATATCATCCTCACTGGTCCTTGTTATCGCTTGCGCGAGCAAGGGCTTCCATATGAGCCGGGCCTTCGGCAGGTGGCAAATGCACCTGGAGCCGGCAGACTGCGGCGTGTTTTTATAACGGTGTTTTTCTTAAAAATGCCGGCGGCCATGATACGCTTGACCACCCGAACCGGCTAGGGAGCCGGGCGCAAACTGTTGCCTATGTAACAAAAAATGAAACCAAGACTGCATATCCACCATTTCGACCCGCAGGCCTCGCTCCACACCTGGTTTGCCTGCCTGCAACACCAACCCTGGGCCATCCTGCTGGAATCCGCCGGCCCCCTGGGGGCTGACAACGGTTTTGACATCATCAGCGCCGATCCGCTTGCCACCCTGGAAACCCGGGGTACCAGCACCTGCCTCACCCAGGATAACCACCAGCACCATCATGACGGCGATCCCCTCGCCCTGCTCGCCAAGACCCAGCAAGCCCTGCTTGGGGAGCGCGTTGAGGATGACTCGGGATTGCCGTTTATCGGGGGAGCCCTGGGACTCTTTGGCTACGATCTGGGCCGACGATTCGAGCGTCTGCCCGCAGTGGCGCAACAGGACATCCAGGTGCCCGACATGGCGGTCGGGATCTACGACTGGGCGCTGCTGCGAAATGTCGCGACGGGACACTGGCAACTGGCCCACTGGGGTGATGAAGCCGGCCTCGCCCGCAGGCTCGACTGGCTGATGGCGCAGCGCGAACGAACCACCCTCCCCCTTCGCCTGACCGGCCCCTGGCAGAGCAACATGACGCGGGCCGAATACGGAGACAAGTTTGCCCGTATCCAGGCCTATCTGGCGGCGGGGGATTGTTACCAGATCAACCTGACCCAGCGCTTCAGCGCCCCTTATCAGGGGGATGAATGGTCCGCCTATCTCGCCCTGAGCGCCGCCAACAAGGCGCCGTTCTCCGCCTTTGTCCGCCTGCCGCACAGCGCCATTCTGAGCCTCTCCCCGGAGCGTTTCCTGCTGCTCGACAAGCGCCATATCGAGACCAAGCCCATCAAGGGCACCCGGCCTCGCCACCCTGATCCCGCCCAGGATGCCAGGGTGGCCGAGTCGCTCGCCAGCGCCGACAAGGACAGATCGGAGAACCTGATGATCGTCGATCTGCTGCGCAACGACATCGGCCGGGTGAGCCGGCCGGGGTCGGTCACGGTCCCGCACCTCTTTGCCGTGGAATCCTTCCCGGCGGTGCATCATCTGGTTTCCACCATTCGCGGAGAACTGGATGCGCGCTGGCAAGAAGTGGATCTGCTGCGGGCCTGCTTCCCCGGCGGCTCCATCACAGGGGCTCCCAAGATCCGGGCGATGGAGATCATCGAGGAGCTGGAACCGGTGCGGCGCAATGCCTACTGCGGCAGCATCGGTTATCTGAGTCAGCACGGAAGGATGGATACCAGCATCTGCATCCGTACCCTGATCGCCGAAGCCGGTCAGCTGCACTGCTGGGCGGGGGGCGGCATCATCGCCGACTCCGATCCCGACGCCGAATATCAGGAGACCTACGACAAGGTGGCCCGCATCCTGCCACTGCTCGATGCCCTTTGACCCCATCCGGCCCTGCGGGGCCGACACAAGGAGACCCATGGAGATGACGAGTGCCGAGCTGCTGACCCGCTTTTTGCTGCAGCGCCCCGCCCCCGCCCATCGCCTGGCACTGGCCGGGCTCAAACCTGCCGCCGTGTTGATCCCCCTGGTGGAGCGCCCCGAGGGCCTGCACCTGCTGCTGACGCGCCGCAGCGCCGCCCTGCGCCACCACCCGGGGCAGATCAGCTTTCCCGGCGGGCGCCAGGACCCGGAAGACCGGGACCTCATTCACACCGCGCTCAGGGAAACCGAGGAGGAGCTTGGCATTCCCCCCTCCCAGATCCGGATCATCGGCAGCCTCACCCCTCTCAATACCGTCTCACGCTACGATGTGCTGCCGGTCCTCGCCATGCTCGACCCAGGCTACGGGCTGACCCTGAGCCAGGACGAGGTGGCCCAGGCCTTCGAAGTCCCCCTCGCCCACGTGCTGGATCCGGGGCAGCACATAGCCCTGAGCCTGCCAAGGGCGGACGGACGTCACACCATCTATTGGATCCCTTGGGAGCAATCTTTCATCTGGGGGGCCACTGCCAGCATGATCCGCCAGCTTGCCCAACACATCTCGACATAACATTTCGACAACATGATGAGGTGGGAAATTATCCAGCTAACATTCAAATAACACTGCATTTGATAAATAAATTTTGATTTTTTATTCTTTTGATCACATTTCTACAAGAAAGTACGGGTTTTAGCCGCACAAAGGTGAATTTGATCAACATTTTTGATTAAAAAGAAAGTATTCTTGCGCCGACTAATTAAAACCACACATTCGGGGTGAGACACATGTCCAATACTGTCACTGGCGCACAGGATGTTGCAGCCGCACAGGAGCAAGGAATCAGCTCGGTCCAATCTCGCGGTTGGAGTAAACAAGACACCACCTGGGTGATCAGCCTGTTCGGTACCGCCGTCGGTGCAGGTATCCTGTTCCTGCCCATCAACGCCGGCATGGGTGGCTTCTGGCCGCTGGTAGTGATGGCGCTGCTGGTCGGCCCCATGACCTACCTGGCACACCGTGGTCTGGCGCGCTTCGTGCTCTCCTCCAAGCAGCCCAATGCCGACATCACCCAGGTGGTGGAAGAGCACTTCGGCGTGGGTGCCGGTAAATTGATCACCCTGCTCTACTTCTTTGCCATCTACCCCATCGTGCTGATCTACGGCGTGGGCATCACCAACACGGTGGAAAGCTTCCTGGTCAACCAGTTGCAGATGACGCCGCCCCCGCGCTGGATCCTCTCCATCGTGCTCATCATGGCCATGATGTCCGTGATGCTGGCTGGCGAGAAGCTGATGCTGAAAGTGACCGAGTTCCTGGTCTATCCGCTCATCGCCATTCTGGCGGGTATCTCCCTGTACCTGATCCCGGACTGGACCGGTGCGGCCCTGAATGAAATGCCGAGCACCAAGGATTTCGCCACCACCCTGTGGCTGACCATCCCGGTGCTGGTGTTCTCCTTCAACCACAGCCCGGCCATCTCCAGCTTCGCCCTGGCTCAGCACCGTGATCACGGTGAGCATGCCGTCGCCAAGTCCGACGCCATCCTCAAGCGCACCGCCATCATTCTGCTGGGCTTCGTGATGTTCTTCGTCTTCTCCTGCGTGATGAGCCTGACGCCGGCCCAGCTGGCAGAAGCCAAGTCCCAGAACATCGCCGTGCTCTCCTACCTGGCCAACCAGCATGCGAGCCCCATCATCTCCTACTTCGGTCCGCTGGTTGCCTTCGTGGCCATCGTCTCCTCCTTCTTCGGCCACTATCTGGGTGCCCGTGAAGGTCTGAAAGGGATGATCGTCCAGAACATGCGCAGCTCCGGCAAGGCACCGAACCACAAGAAAGTGGAGCTGTTCATCATCGCCTTCTTCATCCTGACCCTGTGGGGCGTGGCCGTGATCAACCCCTCCATCCTCGGGATGATCGAATCCCTGGGTGGCCCCATCATCGCCACCATCCTGTTCCTCATGCCCATGTACGCCATCAAGCGCGTTCCGGCCATGGCGAAATACCAGGGTCAGATCAGCAACGTCTTCGTGGCGACCATGGGCCTTATCGCCATCTCCGCCATCCTTTATCAACTGGTCGGCTAAGCCTTCCTGCGATACCGTCGGGCCAGCATCTGGCCCGGCGCCTCCCACAGCCCGGCAGATCTCCTCTGCCGGGCTGTGTTCGTTGTGATCATAAGGTACTGGGCTCAGATGATCAGAGCCCCCTGCCCTCAAATCAGAGACAGCCCTTTCACCCACTCTCTTTCCCCTTGGTGACAGCTTGCCGCTCATATTCCTTCCCCAATGACACACGACCAAGACGTACTGTGTTATCCCGTCATCTGCTGCGCGCCATCGGCCTTGCCAGACAGAACACCAGAGCCCTTGTCCTTACCAGGAACGCCCGCTCTTCGGGGTTTAGCCCAGAGAGCCGACACCCCCACCCAATGGAGCCTTTCTTCAAGGTACTCAGGGAAAGTACCGGCTACAGGGCGCAGGCAAACCGCCGAGAGGGCCTTGACCGGGCTTCCCGTACAGCGTCCGAAGAGCAGATGACCCCTTCGGTCACCAGAGGGGATGTCACACGCCGCCATGCTGACAGCACAATCAGCCCGATATGCCCGGCGAATGCAGCGCCGGGCACGTTTGTACAGGGAATGGCTTGTTGGCGGTGGCGAGAACACGTAAGGCAGCCAACGGGCCCCTCCCGAGAAATCACACAGGGGGATCCGAGCACTGTCAGTGCCATGACACGGCGAGAAGGTGCAGGGCGCCTGACGCGCGCGCAAATAAAAAGCGCCCTCCGAAGAGGGCGCCTGTGCAGAGCGGAAAGTCTGAGGGGATCAAGCTTCGCGGCTGGGGACCGGGGCGGCATCCAGCAGGCTCTCATCCTCGGCCATGCAGGCCGCCGCAGTGAACAGCACGTCGGTGGAGCTGTTGAGGGCCGTTTCGGCGGAATCCTGCAACACCCCGATGATGAAGCCAACGGCCACCACCTGCATGGCGATGTCGTTGCTGATACCGAACAGGCTGCACGCCAGCGGGATCAGCAGCAGGGAGCCGCCCGCCACACCGGAAGCGCCACAGGCACTGATGGTGGCGACGACGGAGAGCAGAATGGCGGTTGCCATGTCCACTTCCATCCCCAGGGTATGCACCGCCGCCATGGAGAGCACGGTAATGGTGATGGCGGCGCCGGCCATGTTGATGGTGGCCCCCAGCGGGATGGAGACCGCATAGGTGTCTTCCGGCAGGCGCAGCCTCTCGGCCAGGGCCATGTTGACCGGAATGTTGGCGGTGGAGCTGCGGGTGAAGAAGGCGGTCACACCGCTCTCTTTCAGGCAGGTCAGCACCAGGGGATAGGGGTTGCGCTTGATCTTCCAGAAGACGATGAGCGGATTGACCACGAAGGCGATGAACAGCATGCAGCCGATCAGTACCACCAGCAGCTGGGCATAGCCAAACAGCGCATCGAAGCCGGTTTCAGCCAGGGTGGAGGCAACCAGGCCCAGGATGCCGAGTGGAGCGCAACGGATCACGGCCTTGACGATGGCGGAAACCCCGTGGGACACATCGGAAATCAGTGATTTGGTGCTCTCATTGGCGTGACGCATGGCGATACCAAGGCCGATGGCCCAGGCCAGGATGCCGATATAGTTGGCTTCCAGCAGTGCTTTCACCGGGTTGGTCACCACGTTGAACAGCAGGGTCTGCAGCACTTCCGTGATGCCCCCCGGCGGCGTGATCTCGGTAGCGCCTGCCACCAGATGCAGGTTGGAGGGGAAGAGGAAGCTCGCCACCACTGCCACGGCAGCCGCCAGGAAGGTACCCAGCACATAGAGCAGCAGGATCGGTTTCATGTTGGTCTTCTGACCCTGCTTGTGGCCGATGATCGCCGACATCACCAGCACGAAGACCAGCAGCGGCGCCACGGCCTTCAGGGCGCCGACGAACAGGCTGCCGAGCAGACCCGCCGCCTTGGCCCACTCGGGCATGAACATCGCAAGAAGGATACCGAATACCAGACCGACTAGGATCTGGCTAACCAGACTGGTGCTGTTGACCAGTCGAATGAGGGGGTGTTGTTGTGTCATCAAGTAGTCCCTGTGCACTCATGGTGCGTGAATCATTAGTCCTGTTGGCAACCAGCCCCGCGCATTGGCACCGGTCCGTTGACGGTGACGCCGTGGGCAGCTCTTCTGGTGGATCTGTCCCGTTCGCGTGGGGTTGCGGACAAGAATATCCCATCTGCCATGGTTTTTTTCCACATAATCACTGAAAAATATCAGGGTTACCTCACAAAAAATCTACAACAATGTGATAACACAATATCAACCACGGTCAAAATGTCACCAAACCAGTCCGATCATCGGCCACCACTGGGCCAGAAGTGATATGATGACGCCCTTTTTCAGGGAGCCTTGCCATGATCACCTCTTTATTGACCCGACACTTCGGCTTTGATCGCTTGCGGCCCGGGCAGGAAGCGGTGATCAGTCGTCTGCTGGCCGGCAAGAGCGCCGCAGCCATCTTCCCGACTGGCGCGGGGAAATCCCTCTGTTATCAATTGCCCGCCCTCGCACTGCCCCACCTGACCCTGGTCATCTCTCCCCTGCTGGCCCTGATGCACGATCAGCTCGCCTTTTTGCGCAGCAAGGGGATCGCCGCCGCCACTCTGGACTCCAGCCAGACAGCGGAAGAGAGCCGGCGCGTGATGCAGCAGGCCAGCGATGGCAAGCTCAAGATCCTGATGATTTCGGTGGAGCGCCTCAAAAATGAGCGCTTTCGCCGCTTCATCGCCCACATCCCCCTGTCACTGCTGGTGGTGGACGAGGCCCACTGCATCTCGGAGTGGGGCCACAACTTTCGCCCCGACTACCTCAAGCTGCCGGATCATCGCCGTGAACTGGCCATTCCCCAGGTGCTGTTGCTGACCGCCACCGCCACCCCGGCCGTCATGGCGGACATGCAGGCAAAATTTGCCATCGACCGGGACGATCTGGTGGTCACCGGTTTCTACAGACCCAATCTGGATCTGGCCGTCCTCCCGCTGGCCGGCAGTGCCCGCGATACATGGCTGCGCGAGGAGCTGCACCGGAATCCGGCCGCCCCCACCATCGTCTACGTGACTCTGCAACACAGCGCAGAGCAGTGCGCCGCGCAGCTACAGGCCAGCGGCATCCGGGCATGCGCCTACCATGCGGGGCTCGATCCCGCCCTGCGCAGCCAGATCCAGCATGACTTCATGGCTGGCAGACTCGACTGCATCGTGGCCACCATCGCCTTTGGCATGGGCATCGACAAGGCCGACATTCGCCGCAATGCTGTTCAGATAAGCACTTTATTGACTGATTATTCATAAATTAGATTTGAGTTGGGGGGACAAGGCTGTGTCCAGTCGCTCTTCCTCCAGCCTTTATCCAGCGAGGCTTGCAATAGAAAGAGGGAGGCATCATGCCTCCCTCGCTTTTTGTCCTGATACTACGTGGACTGGAACTCAAATTCTCTTAAGTGAACAGCATTGCGACATTCGCCGGGTCATTCACTACGACCTGCCCAAGTCCATCGAGAACTACAGCCAGGAGATAGGCCGCGCCGGACGTGACGGGCTTCCCTCCCGCTGCACCGTGCTGGCGAGCCGCGCCCAGTTGCCGGTACTGGAAAACTTCGTCTATGGGGATACGCCGGACAGGGACGCCATCGCGCACTTGCTCGATATCGTGCGCCAGAGCGGCGCCGAGTGGGAATTCAGCCTGCTGCGCCTCTCCAACGAGACCAACATTCGCCAACTGCCCCTCAAGACCCTGCTGGTCTATCTGGAGATGGCGGGGGTCATTGCACCGGCCTACAGCTACTTTGCCGAGTACCGTTTCAGGTTCGTACTGGAAAAACAGGCGATCCTCGCTCGTTTCAATTCCGAACGCCGCCAGTTCCTGGAGCAGGTCTTTGCCTGCGCCCCCCAGGCGCGCACCTGGTGCACCATTGACTTCGAGGCGCTGTGGCAGGGATATCAGGGAGAACGCCAGCGCGCCGCGGCGGCGCTGGACTACCTGCAGCAGCAGGGTTGGATCGAGCTTGAAAGCAAGCAGATGACCGAGCTCTATCGGGTGCTGAGCCAGCAAATCGATACCGTGACCCTGGCCGAAGAGCTGCATGGATTGTTTGAAAAGAAAGAGCAGAGCGAGCTGGCCCGCCTTCAGGCACTGCTGGCCTTTTTCACCTCGACCACCTGCCTCAGCCATGAGCTTGCCCGCTATTTTGCCGACGACGCCGCCCCCGAGCGCTGCGGGCACTGTTCCGTCTGCCGGGGAGAGATCGCCGTGTTGCCGCCGTTGCCATCACCGGGCTTGCCCAACGAGCACGGTTTGCGCGCCTGGTGCGATCCGCTGATCGCCCTGTGCCATCAGCGCCATCCCAGGATCCTGACCCGTTTCCTGTGTGGCATCGCCACCCCGCTGACCACCCGTCTAAAGGCCAGGGATCTGGCCGGTTTTGGCCAGTTGGCGAACCATCCCTTCGCCGAGGTGCTGGCGGTGGTGTCAGCCCTCTATCCCGCCGAATCCTGAGCTTGCAGGTTTGGCGCCGTTCAGGCGCTGAAAAAATAAGACCCTCGCGGATGCGAGGGTCAAGCCAACGGAAACGTGCTTAAACAGAGCTTAGTATCTGCACAATCACCCACTCTCTTGCTAAAGCGATGACTGCTCGACACAGGACCAATCTAGAGCAGCCAGAATGTAGCGTCAATGTAAAAATTAGAGCAAAAGCACCAAGCAAGTAACATTACGTTGACGTAAGCGACACGTCTTTTTACCCTCTATTCCCTGCCGCCCTTGCCCTTGCTGGCACCGCCCCCTGACAAAACAGAGCGTCACCATTTTCTCCCTCTGGCACACAAAGATTTATTTTTTATGTCTTTGACATTTGCATCACTGTCGTGGCAAAAATAATTTAACAGTCAGTAACATAGGTATGTCACTTACTGCTTCTTCCCGCACGAGGATCGGGAAGCTCCCGCACAAACTTAAACCAATGATGGCGATGGATTACTGGGGGCTGTTGACTAGGCTTAAGAGGTAAACAGAACAAAAGTAGTGATCCACTCTTTTTCAGGGCAAGCGACTATAACGAGGGCTAAGTTATGGGCATCTTCGAGCACTATCAACAGCGGTATGAGAAGGCCAGAGAGGAGGAGTACAGCATCCAGGAGTTTCTGGATATGTGCAAACAGGACAAATCCTGCTACGCCTCTGCCGCCGAACGTCTGCTGACCGCCATCGGCGAGCCGGAAATGATCGACACCTCGACCAATCCACGTCTCAGCCGTCTCTTTTCCAACCGCGTCGTCGCGCGTTATCCCGCTTTCAAAGACTTCTATGGCATGGAAGAAGCCATCGAACAGATTGTCTCCTATCTCAAACATTCCGCTCAGGGTCTGGAAGAGAAGAAACAGATCCTCTATCTGCTCGGACCGGTTGGCGGCGGTAAATCCTCGCTGGCAGAGAAACTCAAATCCCTGATGCAAAAAGTGCCCATCTATCGCATCAAGGGCTCACCAGTGAATGATCACCCCTTCTGCCTGTTTGACATCGACGAAGATGGCGAAATCCTCGAGAAGGAGTACGGCATCCCTCGCCGTTATCTGCGCCCCATCATGTCTCCCTGGGTCGCCAAGCGCCTTCACGAGTTTGGCGGCGACATCACCAAGTTCAAGGTGGAGAAGGTGAACCCCTCCATCCTCGATCAGATCGCCATCGCCAAAACCGAACCGGGGGACGACAACAACCAGGACATCTCCTCCTTGGTCGGCAAGGTCGATATCCGCATGCTGGAACACTTCGCCCAGGATGATGCCGATGCTTACTCCTACTCCGGTGCGCTATGCAAGGCAAACCAGGGGATGATGGAGTTCGTCGAGATGTTCAAGGCCCCCATCAAGGTGCTGCACCCGCTGCTGACGGCGACGCAAGAGGGGAACTACAACGGTACCGAAGGGCTCTCCGCCCTCCCCTTCGACGGCATCCTGCTGGCCCACTCCAACGAATCCGAGTGGCAGCAGTTCCGCAACAACAAGAACAACGAAGCCTTCCTCGACCGTGTTTACATCGTCAAGGTGCCCTACTGCCTGCGCGTCTCGGAAGAGGTGAAGATCTATGAAAAACTGCTGTTCAACAGCGAGCTGACCGAGGCCAAATGCGCACCGGGTACTCTGGAGTTGCTGGGCCAGTTCTCGGTGCTGTCGCGGCTCAAGGAGCCGGAAAACTCCAGCCTCTATTCCAAGATGCGAGTCTATGACGGCGAGAGTCTCAAAGACACGGATCCCAAAGCGAAAAGCTATCAGGAGTACCGGGATTATGCGGGGGTTGACGAGGGCATGAACGGCCTTTCCACCCGTTTCGCGTTCAAGATCCTCTCCCGTGTCTTCAACTTCGACCACGCGGAAGTGGCAGCCAACCCGGTGCACCTCTTCTATGTGCTGGAGCAGCAGATAGAGCGCGAGCAGTTCCCGCAAGAGCTGCACGATCGCTATCTGGAGTTCATCAAGGGTTACCTGACTCCGCGCTACGTCGAGTTCATCGGCAAGGAGATCCAGACCGCCTACCTCGAGTCGTATTCAGAGTACGGTCAGAACATCTTCGATCGCTACGTCACCTACGCCGACTTCTGGATCCAGGATCAGGAGTATCGTGACCCAGAAACCGGCCAGCTGTTTGACAGAGCGTCTCTCAACAGCGAGCTGGAGAAAATTGAAAAACCTGCCGGGATCAGCAACCCGAAAGATTTCCGCAACGAAATCGTCAACTTCGTGCTGCGTGCCCGGGCCAACAATGCAGGCCGTAACCCCAACTGGACCAGTTACGAGAAGCTGCGCACCGTGATTGAGAAGAAGATGTTCTCCAACACGGAAGAGCTGCTGCCGGTTATCTCCTTCAACAGCAAAACCTCGGCTGAGGAGCAGAAGAAGCACGATAACTTTGTCGAACGGATGATGGAGAAAGGCTACACACGTAAACAGGTGCGGCTGCTCTCCGAGTGGTATCTCAGGGTACGCAAGTCATCCTGACCCTGCCGTGTTCAAGGGGGAGTTATGGCGCATTTTATCGACCGCAGGCTCAACGGCAAAAACAAAAGCGCTGTCAATCGGCAGCGCTTCATCCGCCGCTACAAGAAGCAGATAAAACAAGCGGTCTCGGATGCTGTCTCCAAGCGCAGCATTCAGGACGTGGACAAGGGTGAGAGCATCAGCATCCCGACCAAGGACATCGGGGAACCCCATTTTCATCAGGGTCATGGCGGCAAACGGGAGATGGTGCATCCAGGCAACGACCAGTTCGTATCTGGTGACAAGATTGACCGGCCCAAAGGGGGTGGCGGCGGCCAAGGGAGTGGCGAGGGCCAGGCTTCGGATCAAGGAGAGGGAGTCGATGATTTCGTCTTCCAGATCTCCAAGGACGAGTACCTGGACTTGCTGTTCGAGGATCTGGAGCTGCCGCGGCTGCAAAAGACCCAGCTCAACCAGCTGATGGAGATGAAGACCTATCGGGCCGGCTACACCTCCAACGGGGTGCCTGCCAACATCAACGTGGTGCGCTCCCTGCAAAATTCGCTGGCGCGGCGCATGGCGCTGCAGGCAGGCAAGAAACGTCAGTTGTGTGAACTGGAGGAGCGCCTGGCCCAGCTGGCTTGCGAGCCCAACGACCATTTCGCCGAAATGGCGCAACTTGAAAAAGAGATCAGGGAGCTGAAACGACGCATCGATGCGGTCCCCTTTATCGACACCTTCGACCTCAAATTCAACAACTTTGTCAAACGGCCCGTCCCCTCGAGCCAGGCGGTGATGTTCTGCCTGATGGACGTCTCCGGTTCCATGGATCAGGCTACCAAGGAGATGGCCAAGCGTTTCTATATCCTGCTTTATCTATTCCTGAGCCGGACTTACAAGAATGTCGAGGTGGTCTACATCCGCCACCACACCCAGGCCAAGGAGGTGGACGAGCACGAGTTCTTCTACTCCCAGGAGACCGGCGGCACCATCGTCTCCAGTGCGCTCAAGATGATGAACGACATCATCAACGAACGTTATCCCGCCAACCAGTGGAACATCTATGCGGCGCAGGCCTCTGATGGTGACAACTGGGCCGATGACTCACCCCAGTGCAGGGAGATCCTGATGCGCGACATCATGCCGCGGGTGCGTTACTACTCCTACATCGAGATCACTACCCGCGCCCACCAGACCCTGTGGCACGAATATGAGGCGGTGGCAGAGCAATACGCCCACTTCGCCATGGAGCACATTCGCAAGGTCGAGGACATTTATCCGGTGTTCCGGGAATTGTTCAAGAAGCAAGCGGCTTGAGGGATCACATATGGTAGAAACCGCAAGAAAGATAGCGCCGCTGGACGATGGTCCTGACTGGAACTTCGATCTGCTGGAGCTTTATCACCAGGAGATAGCCCGGGTCGCCAAATTCTATCGGCTCGACACCTATCCCAACCAGATCGAGGTGATCACTGCAGAGCAGATGATGGATGCCTACTCCAGTGTCGGCATGCCCATCGGTTATCAACACTGGTCATTCGGCAAGCGCTTTATCCACACCGAGCGCAACTACAAGCGCGGCCAAATGGGACTGGCCTACGAGATCGTCATCAACTCGGACCCCTGCATCGCCTATCTGATGGAAGAGAACACCATGCCGATGCAGGCGCTGGTCATGGCCCACGCCTGCTATGGTCACAACTCCTTCTTCAAGAACAACTATCTGTTCAAGGCCTGGACCGATGCCTCCTCCATCATCGACTACCTGTTGTTTGCCAAGAACTACATCACCGAGTGCGAGGAAAAACACGGCATCGATGCGGTGGAGAAACTGCTTGACTCCTGCCATGCCCTGATGAACTTCGGGGTGGATCGTTACAAGCGGCCCCAGAAGATTTCTCTGGCCGAGGAGAAACGGCGCCAGAAGGCGCGGGAAGATTATCTGCAAACCCAGGTCAATGAGCTGTGGCGTACCCTGCCCAAGCAGCACAAGATTGCCGGGGTGGAAGACAGGCGCTATCCTGCCGAGCCTCAGGAGAACATCCTCTATTTCATCGAAAAGAATGCCCCCCTGCTCGAGCCCTGGCAGCGCGAGGTGGTGCGTATCGTGCGCAAGATCAGTCAGTACTTCTACCCGCAGAAGCAGACGCAGGTGATGAACGAGGGCTGGGCCACCTTCTGGCACTACACCATTCTCAACCACCTCTATGACGAGGGAAAAATCAGCGATCGCTTCATGCTGGAGGTACTGCACAGCCACACCAACGTGGTCTATCAGCCCCCCTACAACAGCCGGTATTACTCGGGGATCAACCCCTACGCCCTTGGCTTTGCCATGTTCACGGACCTGCGTCGCATCTGCGAACACCCGACCGAGGAGGACAGATACTGGTTCCCCGATTACGCTGGCACCAACTGGGTCGAGACATTGCATTTCGCCATGCAGAACTTCAAGGACGAAAGCTTCATCAGCCAGTTCCTCAGTCCCAAGGTGATGCGCGACATGAAGCTCTTTGCCATCGATGACGACGATCTGAAGAACTACCTCAAGGTGTCCGCCATTCACAATGAAGAGGGCTACCGACTGGTGCGTAGCACCCTGTCCGCTCAATACAACCTGAGCAACCTGGAGCCCAACATTCAGGTCTACAACGTGGCAGTGAAAGGCGATCGCTCCCTGACCCTGCGCTATGTTCCCCACAACCGCATCCCCCTTGGCGAGTCACGCCACGAGGTGCTCAAGCATCTGCATCAGCTGTGGGGCTTCGATGTGGTGCTGGAGCAGGACAATGGCGAGCTATCCGCAGATATCATCGGCCGTTGTCCGGACCGCAAGAGCATGACCTGACGTCAGTGCCGGGCATAAAAAAACGCGCCATCAGGCGCGTTTTTCTTGGATCAGGGCAATCAGTTGTCACACAGGTTGCTTGGCATGTCCTGACGCAGACGGGTCCAAAGCTTGCCAGACTCGATGCCGTACTGGCGTACCGTCATGAACACGGCTTCGTGATCCTTGGTTTCGGCCAGCTTGCGCAGCGTCTTGTAGTAGGCATCTGCGGTTTCCCGCGCCTGTTTGTCCGAGAAGTAGTAGCGGCCAACCCGGCTGTACAAGCCCTTGAAACCGTTGAGAATCAAGGCATAGATGGGGTTGCCCGAGGCAAATGAAAGCTGGTGATGCAAACGGTAGTCGAAGTCCGCATAGGCCTCGGCCGTGTTCTCCACATCATCGGCACCCCGCAAGATCTCGGCGGCCTGTTCCGGGTTGTTGCGAATGGCGCCACGGATGAAGATGGTGCAGATGTTGGTCCGGGCGGAGAGCAGCTGTGCCACCAGATCCGGCACCTTGTCCTGATCGAGACGTGCCAGTGTCTCCAGAATGTTGAGACCGGAGGTTTCCCAGAAATTGTTGACCTTGGTCGGTTTGCCATGCTGGATGGTGAGCCAGCCATCACGGGCAAGGCGCTGCAACACTTCACGCAAGGTAGTGCGAGTCACGCCGATCAATTCGGACAGCTCGCGCTCCGCCGGCAGAATGGATCCAGGAGGAAAGCGATTGTTCCAGATGGACTCGATGATGTATTCCTCGGCAAACCCGGCAGGGCTTTGCGCTTTAATGACCATGTAATGACTCTGTTGTAGTGCGTAAAAAGGCCCCCGAATAATAGCAAAGCCGGTCATGCTGGCAAGCAGAAGGTCGGTCCTCTGCTCACATTACCCCGATCTTTTTGTTAAAAATATGTATACAGCAACAAGTGGGGAGTCAACCAACACCAAATGATGGGGATATAAGCGTTTGCTCGCTGGGCAAGTTCGGCGAGCTTATTTATAGTTATCGCTCCCTTGATTAAAATCATGTGCAATCAATCTGATACAGGTGAATATCCGGATGTTCGGCTCGGGTCGGGCTCGACTGCATAGACGCAGATATCAACAACAGAACAGAGAACCATCATTATGCCAATCAGCCTAGGGCGCGCGTTTACAAAGAACTTTTTGGGCAATGCTCCGCGATGGTACAAAATTGCCATCGTTCTATTCCTGCTGATCAACCCGGTCATTTTCTACGTTGATCCCTTCCTGGCCGGCTGGCTGCTGGTTGTCGAGTTCATTTTCACCCTGGCCATGGCCCTCAAGTGCTATCCGCTGCAACCGGGCGGACTCCTGGCCATCGAAGCCGTGCTCATCGGCATGACCTCCGCCAACCAGATAAAGCATGAGCTGGTGGCCAATATCGAAGTGCTTCTGCTGCTGGTCTTCATGGTGGCCGGCATCTACTTCATGAAGCAGTTGCTGCTCTACGTCTTTACCAAGATGCTGGTGCGCATCCACTCCAAAACGTTGCTTTCTCTCGCCTTCTGCCTGGTGTCTGCCTTCCTCTCCGCGTTCCTTGATGCCCTGACCGTGATCGCCGTGGTCATCAGCGTCGCCACCGGCTTCTACGCCATCTACCACAAGGTGGCCTCCCGGGATGAGTCCGGCAATCTGCATCATGATGACGAAGAGATTGACGAGCTCTCCCGCCAGCATCTGAACGAGTTTCGTGCTTTCCTGCGCAGCCTGATGATGCACGCCGCCATCGGTACCGCCCTGGGGGGCGTCTGCACCCTGGTCGGCGAACCCCAGAACCTCATCATCGGTGAACAGGCCGGGTGGCACTTCGGTGAATTTGCCATTCGCATGGCACCAGTCACCATTCCGGTCTTCATCTGCGGCCTGCTGACCTGCATCCTGGTCGAAAAATTCCGCTGGTTCGGTTATGGCGCCCGCTTGCCCGAGCCCGTGCGTCACATCATGGAATCCTACGAGCGCGACGAAGACGCACAACGTACCCCGCAGGACAAGGCCAAGCTGATCGTCCAGGCGCTGATTGCCACCTGGCTTATCACGGGTCTTGCCCTCCATCTGGCTGCAGTTGGGCTGATCGGCCTGACGGTCATCGTGCTCGCGACGGCGTTCACCGGCGTGACTGAAGAACACGCGCTTGGCAAGGCATTCCAGGAGGCTTTGCCATTCACCGCCCTGCTCACCGTCTTTTTCAGCGTGGTGGCGGTCATCATCGATCAACAGCTGTTCAAGCCGGTGATCCAGTGGGTACTGGCGGCCAAGCCGGAGGATCAGCTTGCCCTCTTCTACCTAGCAAACGGTCTGCTCTCCATGGTCAGTGACAACGTCTTCGTCGGCACCGTCTACATCAACGAGGTGAAGACCGCCCTGATCAACGGCGCCATCAACCGGGAGCATTTTGATCTGCTGGCCGTGGCCATCAACACGGGCACCAACCTGCCGTCGGTCGCCACCCCCAATGGCCAGGCCGCATTCCTGTTCATGCTCACCTCGGCCCTCGCTCCCCTGCTGCGCCTCTCTTATGGCCGTATGGTCTGGATGGCGCTGCCCTATACCCTGGTGCTGGGGCTTGTCGGCTTTTTCTCCGTGGAACTGCTCCTCGGTCCTGCAACCGAATGGTTCTATCAGGCAGGGTGGTTGCTGGATCATGGGGCACTGCCACTGCCCACCCCGTCCACACACTGATCATGAAAGGGGCTGTTCGGCCCCTTTCTTTTCAGATGGGACTCTGCTCTAATTCAGCCACTATTTTTCTCTGAGAGATCAATCATATGATCGAGTATCTTCGCCGCATTGCCAGTCATCGTCTGGCCTGGGGATTGCTGGCAGCCTCCGCTTTCGCGCTGGAACTCTGCGCCCTCTTCTTCCAGCACGTGTTGGGTTTGCACCCTTGCGTGATGTGCATTTATGAACGTATCGCCCTCCTCGGCGTACTCACGGCCGGCCTCCTCGGCATGGTCGCGCCAGAGCGCTGGTACCTGCGCTGGAGTGCCATGCTCCTGTGGGGTTACAGCGCCTTCTGGGGCCTGAAACTGGCGCTCAAGCATGTGGATTACCAGATGAACCCCTCCCCCTTCAACGTATGCGAGGGATTTGTTGACTTCCCTGCCTGGGCACCACTGGATAAGTGGGTTCCCTGGATGTTCTACCCGGACGGCGACTGCAGCGAGATCAGCTGGCAGTTCCTCGGTTTCTCCATGCCGCAGTGGCTCGTGGTCATCTTTGCCGCCTATCTGCTGGTGTTCGTCATCGTGGCTGCTGGCAACCTGATAAAAGGGCGCTGCTGCAACTAGTTCGTCACTCGACCCTAAGAAGGGAGCCCATGGCTCCCTTTTTATTTCCTCTTTATCGCCTCACGACCCCATGCCCAGAGGGCCGGATCTCCTTCTCCCTGTTCTGCCAATGAAGTGGCTGCCTGCGGGTGTGCATCATCGTAACAGGCCACAAGCGGGTCAAAGGGCGCAGCAGCGACCTGCCACTCGGCCTACCAACAAGAAGGGAGCCATCGGCTCCCTTCTTTCATGTCGTGCACGGCGATGTCACGCGCCTTCGGAGGTAGCCTTGCTGGCACTTCTCCTGGCCTTCACCATGCCGATCACCATGGGCAACAAGGAGACCGCGATGATGCCGAAGATGAGCAGGGTAAAGTTGTGGCGCACTACCGGCAGATTGCCAAAGAAGTGGCCGGCATAGACGAAGGAGAGCACCCACAAGAGCCCCCCCACCAGGTTGAACGCCAGGAAGCGGGGATAGGTCATGGCCCCCATGCCCGCCACGAAGGGGGCGAAGGTGCGCACTATGGGCAGGAAGCGGGTGATGATGATGGTCTTGCCGCCATGCTTGGCATAGAAGGCATGGGTCTTGACCAGATAGTCCCGGCGAAAGATTTTGGAATCGGGGTTGCGAAACAGCTGCTCACCGAAGAAGTGGCCTATGGTGTAGTTCACCACGTTGCCGAGCACCGCGGCGATGATCAGCACGGCGGCTAGGGTGTGCACGTCCAACACGCTGCCCACGGTGAGGGCACCTGCAGCAAACAACAGGGAGTCCCCCGGCAGGAAGGGAGTCACCACCAGCCCGGTTTCACAGAAGATGATGAGAAACAGGATGGCGTATACCCAGACGCCATAGTTCTCGAACAGCTCTTTCAGATGCACGTCAACGTGCAGAATAAAGTCGATGGCAAAGAGGATCAGATCCATTTTTTGGTACCCATGAAGTGAACGGCGTGGAGTCTACGCCAATGAGACCTGGCTCACAATCTCCCCATGGTCCCCTTTTTCGAATCCCATGAAGGGAGTCATTCAGTCCCCCCTTCTTTTCCCCTCTCCCTGAACGTAGGCTTCTGCTCACTCGGCCTTGTCCAGAGCGGCCAGCACCTCGCCGGGCAAGCATTTCTCCCAGCCCCACAAGAGGAGCAGCAACAAGGTAGCGTCGTCGAGCCAGCCAAGGAGAGGCACCACATCGGGGACAACGTCCACCGGGCTGATGCCATAGAGCAGAATAAGGATCACCAGCCCCTTCGCCCACCAGGGCGTGCCTGGGTGGCGAAAGCCTTGATAGAGGCGGCGCAAACGCCGCCAGATGAGCCAGCGTCTGGTGCTCATGACTCGATCAGCTCGCCGCGCAGCCGCTGGATCTGATCCCGCAGCGCCGCCGCCTGTTCGAACTCCAGATCCCGCGCATGCTGGAACATCTGCTCTTCCATCCGCTTGATCTCCTTGCTGATCTCGCTGGCAGAGCGGGCATGGTACTCCCCTTGCGGTTCGGCAGCCTTGCGACTCCCCTTGCCCGCCTTGCCCGCCGTGCGGCTGCCCCCCATGTCCATCACATCGCCGATGGCCTTGTTGAGCCCCTTCGGCACGATGCCGTGTTCCAGGTTGTGGGCGTGTTGCAGGGCGCGGCGCCGCTCGGTCTCTTCGATCGCCACCTTCATGGAGTTGGTGATGGTATCGCCGTAAAGGATCACCTTGCCGTTGAGGTTACGTGCCGCCCGGCCGATGGTCTGAATGAGGGAGCGGGTGGAGCGCAGGAAGCCCTCTTTATCCGCATCCAGAATGGCCACCAGGGAGACTTCCGGCATGTCGAGGCCTTCGCGCAGCAGGTTGATGCCCACCAGGACATCGAACTTGCCAAGGCGCAGGTCGCGGATGATTTCCACCCGCTCCACGGTATCAATGTCCGAGTGCAGATAGCGCACCCGTACCTCGTGATCTGCCAGGTATTCGGTCAAGTCCTCCGCCATCCGCTTGGTCAGTGTCGTGACCAGCACCCGCTCCTCCACGGCGACCCGCTTGCGGATCTCGGAGAGCAGGTCGTCCACCTGGGTGGTGACCGGACGCACCTCGATCTCGGGGTCCAGCAGGCCGGTGGGACGCACCACCTGTTGCACCACGTCACCGCCGGACTTCTCCAGCTCGTAGGGACCCGGGGTCGCCGAGACGAACACCGTCTGGGGCATCAGCGCCTCGAACTCGTCGAACTTGAGGGGCCGGTTGTCCAGCGCCGAGGGAAGCCGGAAGCCGTACTCCACCAGGGTCTCCTTGCGGGATCTGTCCCCTTTGAACATGGCGCCGATCTGCGGCACCGTGACGTGGGATTCGTCGATGATGAGCAGGCCGTCCCCCGGCAGGTAGTCAAACAGGGTGGGTGGCGGCTCACCCGGCGCGCGACCGGAGAGGTAGCGGCTGTAGTTCTCGATACCGGAGCAGTAGCCCAGCTCCTGCATCATCTCCATGTCGAACTGGGTGCGCTGGCTGATGCGCTGCTCCTCCACCAGCTTGTTGAGGCTCATCAACTGCTCACGCCGCCCCTTGAGCTCCTCCTTGATGTGATCGATGGCCCCCAGGATGGTTTCCCGGGGGGTGGCGTAGTGGGTCTTGGGGTAGATGGTGTAACGCACCACCGTCTGCTCGATGGCGCCGGTCAGGGGATCGAACAGGGAGAGGCGTTCTACCTCTTCATCAAACAGCTCCACCCGCAGGGCCAGCTTGTCCGATTCGGCGGGGTAGATGTCGATCACCTCCCCCCGCACCCGGAAGGTGCCGCGCTGGAAGGCCATGTCGTTGCGGGTGTACTGCAGTTCGGCGAGGCGGCGCAGGATATCCCGCTGATTGATCACGTCCCCCACTTTGAGGTGCAGCATCATGCTGAGGTAGGCCTGGGGATCCCCCAGACCATAGATGGCCGATACCGAGGCGACGATCACCACGTCGCGCCGCTCCAGCAGCGCCTTGGTGGCTGACAGCCGCATCTGCTCGATGTGATCGTTGATGGAGGCATCCTTCTCGATGAAGGTGTCCGTGGTCGGCACATAGGCTTCGGGCTGGTAGTAATCGTAATAAGAGACGAAATACTCCACCGCGTTGTCGGGGAAGAACTCCTTCATCTCCCCATAGAGCTGGGCCGCCAGGGTCTTGTTGGGGGCCAGGATCATGGTGGGACGATTAAGAGTCGCGATGACGTTGGCCATGGTAAAGGTCTTGCCCGAACCGGTCACCCCGAGCAGGGTCTGGTGGGCCAGTCCCGACTCGATGCCATCGAGCAGCTGGGCGATGGCCCTCGGCTGATCCCCGGCGGGTTGAAACTGGCTGGCCAACTGGAATAACTTGCTCATGACGACTCCCGGCAAAAAACGGCAAGGGAGCAGTGTACCCCGAGTTGAAGGAGCTGGGTATCCGCTCACCCTCCCTGATGGCTATTGACCCTGAAATACGACCTCTGTATGATGCACCTCCTTGCCTGATGTTCCCCCGTAGTTCAGTCGGTAGAACGGCGGACTGTTAATCCGTATGTCACTGGTTCAAGTCCAGTCGGGGGAGCCAATTCCTCACCATCTCGGTGCAAGTTATCCACTTTAGTGCTTTCCTCTTCCAATTTTAATGCACAAGCCCTCCCCTGCGGCCTGACTCCCTTTTGATCTCCCGTTACTGACCAGCAGCGTTTTGTTCTGCTGCGTATAACTATTTGATTTTTATAGAAACAATTTATTGCAGGTATTTTTTGAACAGTCCTTGCAGCCCAGTATTGGCGCGGCTTTCAGCCTGATCGCCAAGTTTCATAAACAGGGTTATCCACAGTTTCTGTGGGTAACTTGACCAAAGCCACGGTTCATCTGGGCTGGCAGCCATTGTCCCCGGTTTGCGATGGCTGCCCCCGCTCTTCCCCATTTTCTGCTGTTTTTCCCTTCCCCCCTAAATGGGATGAATCGACTCGCGGTGCTGCCTGTGGGGGATTTTTTTTCGCTATGCCGCGTCCTGCGGGTCAGCCCTCGCCGGATGAGTCATGAGTCTCTTTTGTTACCCTTCAATTTCCTCAGTGGAAAATGCTGAAAAACATGCCCGTTTGCTCCCCATGCAGCAGGTAATAAATTGTCCACAGGAGCGTCATCCCCTCTCTGCTCAACAGCATATTTCACTCATTGACAGCGGGCCTTGCAGCGTAAAATAGAGGTGTTTTCCCCAGCCCCCCCCTCGCATCCCTATCTTCATCGAAGAGACCAGCACTTAACTGGCTGTTAATCCGCTTTGGCGCTTCTTTCTTGATACAGGATCCGGCACAATATCGGCCTCACTTTTATCCTCGGTTTTTCCGGGCATGACCATAGATTTCGTGACACTGCTACATCAAAGCGACTCCCTGCTGCTGTTCGTGGTACTAGCCTTCGGGCTGCTGCTGGGCAAGGTACGCATCGGCAACTTCCAGATAGGCAACACCATAGGCGTGCTCTTCACCGCCCTGCTGTTTGGCCAGATGGGATTCCAGTTTTCCACCTCCACTGAAAACGTCGGCTTCATGCTGTTCATCTTCTGTGTGGGAATTGAAGCGGGGCCGCACTTTTTCAGCGTCTTCCTTCGCGACGGCATCCACTACATCACCCTGACCCTGGTGATCCTGCTGTCGGCCCTGCTGCTGACCGTGGGGCTCGCCAAGTTCTTTAATCTGGGGCCCGGCATGGCCGCCGGCATTCTGGCAGGTTCCCTCACCTCCACGCCGGCCCTGGTGGGGGCGCAGGACGCCCTGCGAAGCGGATTGCTCAACCTGCCCCACCAGACCGACATGCAGTCGGTGCTGGACAACATGGGCATCGGCTACGCCCTGACCTACCTGGTGGGGCTGGTGGGGCTGATGCTGGTGGTGCGCTACCTCCCCTCCCTGGCCAGGCTGGATCTCAATACCGAAGCGCAGAAGATTGCGCGCGAGCGGGGGCTGTCCGACAGCGAGAGCCGCAAGACCTATCTGCCCATCATCCGCGCCTATCGGGTCGGCCCAGAGCTCGCCGCCTGGATCGGGGGGCGTACCCTGCGGGAGACCGGCATCTATCCCCACACCGGCTGCTATGTGGAGCGCATTCGCCGCAACGGCATCCTGGCGAGCCCCGACGGTGATGCCGTCATTCAGGAAGGGGACGAGATAGCTCTGGTGGGCTACCCCGAGAGCCACGAGAAGCTCGACGTCAACTACCGCAACGGCAAAGAGGTGTTCGATCGCAACCTGCTTGACCTCCAGATCGTCACCGAAGAGATCGTGGTGAAGAACGATGCCGTGGTGGGTCGCCACCTGGTGGAGCTCAACCTCACCGAGAAGGGGTGCTTCCTGAACCGGGTGGTGCGCTCCCAGATCGAGATGCCGTTCGATCGCAATATCATGCTGCAAAAGGGTGACGTGCTGCAGATCAGCGGCGAGAAGCAGCGGGTCAAGCTGCTGGCCAACAAGATCGGCTTCATCAGCATCCACAGCCAGACCACGGATCTGGTGGCCTTTGCCACCTTCTTCGTGCTGGGGCTGCTCATCGGCTCCGTCTCCCTGGTGTTCGGCCAGATAGAGTTCGGCCTCGGCAATGCCGTCGGCCTGCTGCTGGCGGGGATCCTGATGGGCTACCTGCGGGCCAACCACCCCACGGTGGGCTATGTGCCGCCGGGGGCCCTGCGCCTTGCCAAGGATCTCGGGCTCGCTGTCTTCATGGTGAGTACCGGCCTCAAGGCGGGGGGCGGCATCCTTGATCACCTGAGCGAAGTGGGGATGGTGGTGCTCTTCTCCGGCATGCTGGTGACCACCTTGCCGGTGCTGGTAGGCTACCTGTTCGGTGTCTGGGTGCTCAAAATGAACCCAGCCCTGCTGCTCGGCGCCATCACGGGCGCACGTACCTGCGCCCCGGCCATGGACGTGGTGAACGAAGCGGCCAACAGCTCCATCCCGGCGCTCGGCTATGCCGGCACCTATGCGGTGGCCAACGTCATGCTGACCCTGGCGGGCTCCTTCATCATCGGCTTCTGGTTCTAGCCAAACGGGCCCGCAACACGCAGAAAAAGAGGAGCCTCGGGGCTCCTTTTTTCATGGGCGGGCACTCCTGGATGGAATAGTGGAAATCGTGCTATGGGGCCATCTCTATCAAACCCAATAAGCTAAATCACCCACAAGGCGCCACTTACACTCAATAAAACGAGCGAGGTGTAAGTGATGAAACGCGCATGGATGGTCGTGATCTGGTGGTTCTGCTCCCTGACGCCAGCCTGGGGGGCCGAATCCGGCAAGCAGGTGGCCCCCGAGGCAGAGACGGAGAAAAGCGCCCTGAGCTTTGAGGGGGACGAGCTTGCCAGACCCAGGCTGGGAGATCTCGACGTCATGCTGGAGCAGCGCACCATCCGAGTGCTCACCACCTACAACAAGACGGGGTTCTTCATCACCAAGGGCGTGCAGCGGGGCGTCACCTACGATGCCTTCATGTAGGTGGAAAAGCGTCTCAACGAACAGTTGCGCAAGCAAAAGGCGATCAAGCGCCACCTCAAGGTGCACTTCGTCTTCATTCCCGTGGCCCGGGAAGCGCTGCTGAGCTCCCTCATCGAGGGCAAAGGCGACATCGCCGCCGCCAATCTCACCATCACGGACAAGCGCAAGAAGCAGGGTATCGCCTTCACCGATCCCCTGCTTGAAAACGTGCGGGAGCTGCTCGTCTCCGGCCCCCTCTCCCCCAAGGTGGAAAGCGCCGCCGATCTCGGGGGCCAGCGCGTCTTCGTGCGCCCCTCCTCCAGCTACTACGAGTAGCCTCATGGCCTACAACCAGGCCCGCAAGTCGGCGGGAGAGCCCCTCATCGACCTCCAACCCGCCTCGGAGGTACTCGAAGATGAAGATCTGGTGGAGATGGTGAACGCAGGCCTGCTCCCCTTCATCGTCATGGACGAGCACAAGGCCCGCTTCTGGCAAAAGATTTTCCCCGGAATCACCATTCACGACGCCCCCGTGTTCCGGGAAGGGGGCGTCATCGCCTGGGCGGTGCGCAAGGAGAGCCCCCAGTTGCTCGCCATGCTCAACGAGCAGATCAAGGCGCTGCGCGGCAAGGCGACGGGGGATGAGATCCTGGCCCGTTATCTCAAGCAGAACAAGTTCGTCAAAAGCGCCGCCGCCGAGGCGGAGCGCAAGAAATTCCTGCAGGTGGTCGAGCTGTTCCGTGAATATGGCGAACGCTATGACATGGACTGGCTGCTGATGGCGGCCCAGGGCTACCAGGAGTCCGCCCTCAACCATCATGCCCGTAGCCATGTGGGCGCCATCGGCATCATGCAGATCATGCCCGCCACCGGCAAGGGGCTGAAGGTCGGCGACATCCGCCAGCTCGAGCCCAATATTCACAGGGGCGTCAAATACATGCGCTGGATGATCGATCACTACTATGCGGACGAGCCCATGACCGCCCTCGACAAGGCCCTCTTCTCGTTCGCCTCCTACAATGCCGGCCCCGCCCGGGTAGCCAGGCTCCGTGCCGAGGCCAGGAAACGGGGGCTGGATCCCAACGTCTGGTTCCACAATGTCGAGTACGTGGCGGCAGAGAAAATCGGCCCCGAGACGGTCACCTATGTGGGCAACATCTACAAGTACTACATCGCCTACAAGCTGGTGTTGACATCCTCCCCCACCTTAGCGCTTCGCGTCACAGGAGGGGGATTCCCATTACTGGGTGATAGCTGCTCGCGCAGTACCGGGTTCCTGCTTCATCGGGCGGCCTGATTGCACCACGCCTCCACAGGCTAAAACGGCGTGTCCCGCCGCTAAAATATTGCGAGCGCCGTTCACATCGGCGTTCGCCTCATAACCACACGCAGCGCATTTAAACTGGCTTTGCGTCTGGCGGTTATCCTTCGCAGTATGCCCACAACAGGCGCACTGCTGGCTCGTGTAGGCCGGGTTTATCGCCAACACCTGACCGCCTCGCCATGCCTGCTTATATTCGAGCTGGCGGCGCAGCTCAAACCAGCCCTGATCTAATATCGAACGATTCAGCCCTGATTTTGCCCGGACGTTGCGCCCCGGCTGGCTGGTCGTGCCCGCTGCTGATTTTGACATGCTGGCAACCTTCAAATCCTCAATGACGATCATCGCGTGGTTTTTGCTGATAGTCGTTGTGACCTTGTGAAGGTAATCGCGGCGGGTATTGGCGATATGTGAGTGCAGCCGCTGGATCTTGGCTTTTTGTTTCTTCCAGTTGCTGCTGAACTTTACCTTTTTGCTCAACTGGCGTTGGAGCCTTGCCAGCTTGGTCTGATTGGTTTTGAAGCTGTTGACGGGCTCAAACACCGTGCCGTCTGACAGGGTTGCGAGCTTGGCGATCCCCGCATCTAGCCCGACCATTGAGCCGGAGGGGTGAATTGGCTCAAGCGTCTCCTGCTCGACCTGAAAGGAGATATACCAGTGCCCGGCTGCTTGGCTGACGGTCGCGTTTTTAATTTTCCCTTCAACTGGCTGGGACTGACGGAACTTGACCCACGCCAGCCCGGCAGGCAGCTTCACGCGACCCTTTTCAAGGCGGCAATACTTGTCGAAGTTGACGAAGCGGATTGAGTCGCGGTTGTCGCTTTTTTTCTTGAATACGGGTGCCTTGGCGGCGAGTTTCTTATCAAAGCAGCGCATCCACGCGCCATGCAAATCCTTGAGCTTCTGCTGGAGGTTGTCGGTATATGCCTCGGCCAGAAAGGCCATTTCTGGGTCTTTCTTCCAACTGGTGAGCATCCTGTTCAGCTCAAAGGCAGAAGGCAGTTTTTCGCCAGCATCCAGAATGCGTTTGGTTTCTGCCAGCCCGTGATTCCAGACATAACGAGCACAACCGCCCAACTGGCGCAGGCGTTGCGCTTGTTGTTCGGTCGGTTCGAGTCGGAATTTGTAGGCTTTCAGAATTTGCATTTAGCGCTCAGTGTGTAGCATTATTGCCATATCTATTAAGCCCGATTGAGTGACAGAATGCAATTCACTAAAATTAATAAATCACGCCATGCGGCCTACGCTTTGCACGTACATTTGGTGTTTATCACCAAGTATCGAAAGCCGATATTGGGGGATCTGCATCACGCTTCCTTCGGTCAGTGTGCGGCAGAGGTTTGCAGAGATTTTGGTGCGGAACTGAAAGAGTGTGACGGAGAGGCTGATCATGTTCACATGCTG
The DNA here is from genome assembly GCF_027707645.1 of Aeromonas sp. QDB30. Taxonomy (NCBI): domain Bacteria; kingdom Pseudomonadati; phylum Pseudomonadota; class Gammaproteobacteria; order Aeromonadales; family Aeromonadaceae; genus Aeromonas; species Aeromonas sp. QDB30. The sequence goes on from NZ_JAPCIY010000018.1 coordinate 57,065, forward strand.
ATAGAGTACGCGCCAACGGTGCAGCTATCGGTACTGGTGAACTCGTTAAAGGCGGTCACATCAAGGCGACTGCGTAATGAATTTCTGGACTTGAGAGGTGCTTACAGCAAACCCGTACTCTGGTCACGCTCTTACTTTGCGGGCTCTTGCGGCGGAGCACCGTTGGAGGTGATCAAGCAATACATTCAAAACCAGCGGGGCTGACGCCCCGGCGAAATTCCCCTCCCACCTACGTCGGAGGGAGTCCCCTTTCGCATTTAAGATGGAGCAGGTGGCTCTGCGCCAGCAGGCGAGCGATGCCCTGAAACAGGAGGCGAAGGAGGACATCAGCACATCGGCGGCGAAACCGACCCAGTGATCCTTGCCGGACGAGGCGCTCACGGGCGCCTCGTTTCTATACGCGCCCCCCTCTTCGGCCCATGACCAGAATGAACACAATGGCCACAACAGCCTTAATAGCCATTACGGTCAGATTGTTTTCCAGTCAGACATGATTAATTAACCTTCTTGCAACAATCACAAGGAGAGCACCATGTTGCAAGGAACCTTCAAGCGTACCCTGATCGGTAGTCTGCTCGCACTGAGCGTCGGCGCCCACGCCCAGATCAACGAAGTCCACTTCCTGATCCCGGGCGGCGCTGGCGGCGGCTGGGATACCACGGCCCGCGGCACCGGTGAAGTGCTGGCCAAGTCCGGTCTGGTCAAGACCGTCTCCTACCAGAACATGTCCGCCGGTGGCGGCGCCAAGGCCATCGCCCACCTCATCGAGACCTCGGCCCAGTCCGACAAGACTCTGATGGTCAACTCCACCCCCATCATCGTCAAATCCCTCTCCAAGGAGCTGCCCCAGTCCTTCCGTGATCTGACGCCGGTGGCCGCCATCATCGCCGACTACCAGGCGCTGGCGGTGAAGGCGGACTCCCCCTATCAGAACTGGGCCCAGCTGCTGGCCGCCTACGAGGAGAACCCGGCCAAGGTGAAGATTGCCGGGGGTTCCGCCCGTGGCAGCCTGGATCACCTGGTCGCCGCCCTGACCTTCAAGAATGCCGGCGCCGACGCCAGCAAACTGCGCTACGTCGCCTACGATGCCGGCGGCAGCGCCATGGCCGCCGTGCTGGCCGGAGAGACCCAGGCCATCTCCACCGGCTTTGGCGAGGCGATGGAAGCGGTCAAGTCAGGCCAGATGCGGATCCTCGGGGTCACTTCCGACAAACGCCTGCCGGGGGCGGAGCAGATCCCCACCTTCAGCGAGCAGAACAACCCCACCGTCTTCGCCAACTGGCGCGGTTACTTCGCCTCCCCCACCATCAGCCCGGAGAAATCCGCCGAGTTTGCCGCCCTGCTCAAGCAGATGTACGACAAGCCGGAGTGGGAAGTGGTCCGCACCCGCAACAGCTGGACCAACCTCTACAAGTCGGGTCCCGAGTTCACCGCCTTCCTCGACGGCCAGGAGCAGCAGATCGGCGGCCTGATGCGCGAGCTCGGCTTCATCAAGTAACCCTCGTTGTCACATCGCAGGCGGGCGCAGGCCCGCCGCCCATGTTGGAGTCAAGAGATGAACATCACCAAGGAGCGACTGGGGGGCCTGCTGTTTCTGCTGCTCTCCCTCACCTATGGCTACTACGCCACCGAGATACCGGGCTACCCCGGCGACGAATACGAACCCTTCACCGCCAGTACCCTGCCCTATGCCCTGGCAGGGATCGGGACGCTGCTCTCCCTGCTGCTGGTGCTCTTCCCCGGGGGCGAGCCCCTGCGCCGGGAAGAGGGAGACTGGCGCCGGGTCTTCATCCTGCTCGGGCTCATGGTCATTTACGGATTGGGGCTCACCTGGTTTGGCTTCGTGCTCTCGACCATCGCCTTCCTGAGTGTGGGCATCCGGGTGCTCGGTGAGCCCAGTCTGCGCTACGGCCTGATGATCAGCGTCCCCTTCTCCATCGGTTTCTGGGCCCTGCTCACCAAGGGGCTCAACGTCTATCTGGAGCCGGGTCGCCTGTTCACCCTGCTCGGTTTCTAAGGAGTCACCATGTTAGACGGAATCTTGCAAGGACTCGGCACTGCACTGCTGCCGGTCAACCTGATGATGGTGGTGCTTGGCTGCTTCATCGGCACCTTTATCGGCATGTTGCCGGGCCTTGGCCCGGTCACCGCCATCGCCCTGATGATCCCCATCACCTATGGCCTGGATCCCTCCTCCGGCATCATCTTGATGGCGGGGGTCTATTACGGCGCCATCTTCGGGGGCTCCACCTCCTCCATCCTGATCAACGCCCCCGGCTGCTCCGCCACCGTGGTCACCGCCTTCGACGGCTATCCCCTGGCCTGCAAGGGACAGGCGGGCAAGGCGCTGGCCATCGCCGCCTACGCCTCCTTCACCGGCGGCACCCTCTCCGCCATCATGCTGATGGTGGCGGCGCCCCTGCTGGCCAAGGTCTCCCTCTCCTTCCAGTCGGCGGACTACTTCGCCCTCATGGTGCTGGGCCTCTCCGCCGTGGCAGCCTTTGCCGGCAAGGGGCAGGTGCTCAAAGCGCTGATCATGGCGCTGTTCGGCATCATGATCTCCACCATCGGCATCGACCGCAGCGTCGGGGTAGACAGGTTCACCTTCGGGTTGCCGGATCTGCGTGACGGCTTCTCCTTCCTGCTGCTGGCCATGGCCACCTTTGCCCTCGCGGAGATCCTGATGGCGGTGCTGCGCCCCGGCAAGGACAACAGCGAGGAAGAGGCCAGGCAGATGCAGCAGCTCGGCAGCCTCAAGCTCAGCAAGGAAGAGGTCAGAGAGATAGCGCCCCCCATCGCCCGCTCCTCGGTGCTGGGCTTTCTCATCGGCGTGCTGCCGGGAGCCGGCGCCACCATCGCCGCCTTCATGGCCTATGGCACCGAGCGCAACATCGCCGGCAAACAGCGCCAGGAGCAGTTCGGCAAGGGCAGCCTGCGCGGTCTGGCCGCCCCGGAAGCGGCCAACAACGCCGCCTCCACCGGCTCCTTCGTGCCCCTGCTGACCCTGGGGATCCCGGGCTCCGGCACCACGGCCCTCATCCTGGGCGCCCTGGTGGCCTACGGCATCCAGCCGGGCCCGCGTCTGTTCATGGAGCATCCGGACGTCTTCTGGTCGGTGATCATCTCCATGTATCTGGGCAACGTGGTGCTGTTGATCCTGAACCTCCCCCTCATCCCCTACCTGGCCCGGGTACTGGCGGTGCCGCGCCCCGTGCTCATCCCCATGGTGCTGCTGTTCTCCCTGACCGGGGTCTATCTGGTCTCCTTCAACACCATGGACATCCATGTGATGGCCATCGTTGCACTGATCGCCATCGGCCTGCGCCTGCTCACCTTCCCCATGGCCCCCATGCTGCTCGGTTTCATCCTGGGGGGTATGCTGGAGGACAACCTGCGCCGGGCCCTGGTGATCAACGACGGCAGCCTGAGCTTCCTGTGGGAGCGCCCCATCACCCTCGCCTTCACGGTGATCACCCTGACCATGTTGCTGCTGCCCGTCTGGCAGTGGTGGCAGGCTCGCCGGGCCCCCAAGGGGGAGCTTGCCACCAGCCACTGAATCGATGAGCCTCTGCCACCTCTGAACCCTGCCCCATCACGCGTAGAGACCTTGATGCCCACGGGAAGCAAATCCTGACAAAAAGAGCGCCGAAAGGCGCTCTTTTCTTGTCTGGACGACAGGTTCCGGACGACCGGATCACGGCTTGCGGTAACGCCGCTCCGGCCGCCCGACGGTGCCATATTCGAGCTCGGGGCTCGCCAGTTGCTGCCCCACCAGAAATTCCAGATAGCGGCGCGCCGTGGTCCGGCTCACCCCTATCCGGCAGCCTATCTCCTCGGCACTGGCGGCCTCCGGAGTCAGGGCCGTCAGCACCCGCTGCAGGGTGAGAGCATCGATGCCCTTGGGCAGTCCCTCTGCCGCCACCTGCTGCAACGGCGTACCGAACAGGGTGTCCACCGCCTGCTGGTCGATGTCGGCCAACGCCGCCAGGGCGGCGATGCTCTGACGGTACTTCTCCAGGGTGTCGCGCAGCCGCTCGAACACCACGGGCTTCAAAATGAAATCCACCACCCCGAGGCGCATCGCCTCCTGCAGGGCAGCGGCTTCCCGCGCCGCGGTGAGCAGGATCACATCCAGACTCGCCCCCGCCTGGCGCAGCTCTCTCAATAGCGAGAACCCCTCTCCATCGGGCAACCAGACATCCAGCAGCACCAGATCGGGTTTGAGGATCCCTATCTGCTCCCTGGCATCGAACAGGGTGAGCGCCACCCCCAGCACCTCGAAACCGGCGAGGCGCTGCACGAAGCGGCGGTGGATCTCGGCAATGGCGGGATCATCCTCGACGATCAGGATCTTGATCACTTACACCTCCTTGGGAATGTAACAGACGACGCAACTTCCCTGCGTCGTGGCTTCGATGGTGATCTCCCCCTGCAGGGCATCCAGGGTCTTGCGCACCAGGGAGAGCCCGATACCGTGTCCTGGCTCGGGCTTGCTACTGACCCCCTGTTCGAACAACCTGTCCGCCAACTGCGGGTCGATGCCGCCAGCCCCGTCTTCCACCTCCAGCACCAGATCCTGCCCCAGATCGCTCAGGGAAACCCGGATGGGCTGATAGGGCGCACCGTGGCGGCGGGTCGCCTCGAAGGCGTTGTCGATGAGGTTGCCCAGCACCGTTACCAGCTGGGAACCGCTGACACGGGCAGGAATGTCGTGCAGACGGGCATCGGGATCGATCACGAGCTCAAGACCGAGTTCGTGGGCCCTGTGGTATTTGCCGAGCAGCAGCCCCGCCACCTTGGGTTTGGCGATGGCCCCCATCAGGAAGCCGAGCAGGGTCTGCTCGGTGGCCGCCTCCCGCCCGATGAAGGCGAGCGCCTCCCGGGTGGCCCCGAGCTCAATGAGGCCAGCGATGGTCCCAAGCTGGTTGTTGTGCTCGTGGGTCTGCACCCGCAGCAGATCGCTGTAGGCCTGCACCTGGGAGAGCTGGGCACTGAGTTCCGCCAGCTCGTCCTTGCGCCGAAAGCTCGACACGGCGCCGATCAGCTTGCCCTCGCGCACCAGCGGCAACCGGTTGACGATGAGGGACTGGCCGTTGAGCACGATCTCCTCGTCAAACTGGGGGGTCTGCTCTTGCAGGATGGAGAGCATGCGACTGCCCGGCAGCAGGTGACCGATGGGCTGTCCAATAGCGGCCCGGGCAGTGGTGTCGTCCAGGCGCAGCAGCTTGATGCCGTTGGGGTTCAGAGAGGTGAGGCGCCCTTGCTCGTCGATGGTGAGGATCCCCTCGCGCACCGTGCGCAGGGTACAGTCTAGCTCCGCATAGAGACGCCCCATCTGCTCGGGTTCAAAGCCGAAAATCGCCTTCTTGTAGCGCCGGGCCAGCCAGGCGGCGGCGACACTGTTGAGCAGCACGATGAGCAAGGTCATGGCCAGGCCGAAGCGCAAATAGTCCTGCAGATCCGCATCGATGTCCCGCACCAGATAGCCGACCGACACCACCCCGATGATCTTGCTCATCTCGTCACGGATGGGCCCCTTGCCGCGCACCGAGACCCCGAGGGACCCCTGGGCCCTGGAGATATAGGCCTCCCCCTGCAGGGCACGCTCGGGATCATCACCCACCATGGGTTTGCCAATCCGGTCCGCATTGGGGTGCGCCAGGCGGCGTGCCTGCCTGTCCCCGATGACGATGTAGCTGGCCCCGACCTCGGCGCGGATCCGCTCCACCAGGGCATTGAGGCGGACCGTATCCGCCCGCTTCACCCCGGCGATGACGCCGGACTCCCGCGCCACCAGCCGTGCCACATCCAGGGCCTGATCCCCCACCTCACGGTAGCGCTGCTCGGCGACATAGTAGTAGCTGGCCCCGCTCAGCAACACCAGTTGCAGCAGACTGACCAGACAGAGAATGAGCAGGAAGCGTCCTTGCAACCCGAGCCTCATGCCTCCTTGTCGCCTCGCAACAAGTCGAGCAGCAGACTGCCATCGCGCAGGGCCTTGTGCACCTGCACCGAGGTGGGTTTGGTGGGATCTTCGTAGAAGTGGGTGGATTCAATCTGCAGGCGCACCAGGTACTCGGCGGGCAACTGGCTTGCCAGGGACTGGTGCAACATGGGGAAGAGCAGTCGATCGGCCCGGGTGATCTCCCCCCCGAGCAGCAGCTTGCCCGGATTGAGCAGGCAGATGAGGTTCGCCAGCACCCGGGAGAGGCGGCCTGCTGCCTGGTGCAGGATGTCCTGACACAGGCTGTTGCCGGCCAGCGCCAGCTCGCACAGCTCGCGTATGGTGACGCTTTCGGGCAGATCGAACTCCTGCATCCGTTCGCGCAGCTCCCGATATTGCGCCTCCAGCGCCTGATTGGTCACGAGGGTGCAGGCGCAGCCGAAGCCACCGCAGTAGCAGCGCTGGCCATAGGGTTCGAGCTGCAGGTGGCTGAGATCCCCGAGCAGAGCCGACTCGCTCTCGATGAGCTGGCCATTGACCACCATGCCGACCCCGATGTCGTTGTGCACGAACACCAGCACCGCATCCGAGCAGTTCCTGGCGGCGCCCCACTCCCGCTCGGCCTGGATCCAGGTGCGCACGTCGCCGCTCACCAGCACGGGTACCGAGAAGGCTTCCTGCAGGGTGGGACCGAGGGGCCAGTTGCGCAGATCGTAATAGGGAAAATGCTTGACCATGCCGGAGTGGCGCTCCACCTGGCCAGGCAGGCAGAGGGCGATGCAGGCCAGACGCAGCGCCTTCTTGGGCAAAAAGCCCTCGATGGCCCGCACCAGGCTGGCCAGCAGCTCGGCACGCTCCGCCTCGTTGAAGACATGGCGATGGCGTGCCAGGGAGTGACCCGCGAGATCGAACAGGGCCATGTCCACATAGCCGCGCCCCAGGCGCATGGAGAGAAACTGGAAGCGGCGCTCGTTGATGCGCAGCAGGGTCTGGCGACGGCCACGCCCCACCGAGCTCTCGCCGCAGGTGACCACCAGGCCGCCGTCCAGCAGCTCGCGGGTGATCTTGGTGATGCTGGCCGGCGACAGGCCGGTCAGACGGGACAGATCGGTACGGGACAGCTCCTTGTGCTCCTCCAGGCTGGCATAGACCAGGCCGTAGTTGAGCTGACGGATCAAATCGATACTGCCTTTCACGATCTCATTCATAGGGTTGGGGCTAACGAAAGGAACGAATGGCGCGATTTTCACACATTCTGCGCCGATCCCCAAATTTGCCGTCTGGAAATCCTGTCCAGACGGCAAAAATGTGATTAGTAACGGAAGCGGGAGACGAGTTGGCGCAATTTGTCACCCGTGCCTGCCAGGGCGCGGGTGGTGGTGCTGGACTCCCCGGACGCCTCGGTCAGCTCGCTGACGATCTGCTGGATGGCCACCAGGTTCTTGTTGATCTCCTCGGAGACCGCGTGCTGCTCCTCGGCGGCCGTGGCGATCTGGATGTTCATGTCGTTGTTGACATCCTCCCCCACCTTAGCGCTTCGCGTCACAGGAGGGGGATTCCCATTACTGGGTGATAGCTGCTCGCGCAG
>NZ_JAPCIY010000019.1:0-60695 GCF_027707645.1 Aeromonas sp. QDB30
TTTGGAGACAGCCAGTTTACCAGCACCCTGTCTGTCAACTTCCACTTCCCCAAGATCCCGCGAAGAACCATAAAAAAACGCGCCGGTGGGCGCGTTTTTGCAGAAGGGGGGCGGACTATTCGTCGAAGATACCGAAGTGATCCTTGGCGAAGTTGACCCGCTGCTCCACGTTCATCTTGACCTGACCCAGCTTCTCGATGGTCTTGAGGTTGGGCACCAGGCCGCGACCGTTGGCGATCTGGATGGCAAGGCCCGGACGGGCGTTGAGCTCCAGCAGCATGGGGCCGCGGAACTTGTCCAGCACCATGTCGGTCCCGATGTAGCCAAGACCGGACATCTCGTAGCAGGAGGCCGCCAGGTTGAGCAGGGTGTCCCAGTGAGGCACCTTCAGATCATAGAGATCCAGGCCGGTGTCCGGGTGGTGGCGCAGCGGGTTGCCAAACTGCACCGCCCGCAGGGCGCGGCCGGTGCGCAGGCACAGGCCCACCCCCACGGCGCCCTGGTGCAGGTTCGCCTTGCCATCGGAAGCCGAGGTCGAGAGGCGCATCATGGCCATCACCGGGAACCCCTTGAAGATGATCACCCGGGCATCGGGGACCCCTTCGAAGGAGTAGCCGTCGAACACGTCGTCGAAGTTGATGAGGCCTTCGACCAGCGCCACGTCGGGCTTGCCGCCGAGGGAATAGAGCCCCGCCAGGATGTTGGAGACATGGCGCTCCAGATCCTGGCCGTTGGCGGCGCTGCCGTTGGGCTTGTAGAAGAGGCCGTCCTCCTGGCGCAGGATCACTAGGATCCCCTTGCCGCCGGAGCCGCGGGCCGGCTTGATGCAGAAGCCCGGCCAGTCCTTCACCAACTCGGTGATGCGAGTCACGTCGTGCTGCTCGCGGATGGTGCCGATGAGTTCAGGCACCGTCACCCCCGCATCCAGCGCGATGCGCTTGGTCTTGAGCTTGTCATCCACCAGCGGATAGAGGCGGCGCGGGTTGTAGCGGCTGATGTAGGAGTGGTTGCGCTTGTTCATGCCGAGGATGCCTGCCTGGGACAGGCTCCACGGACTGGTGTATTTCTGCCAGAACCACATCTGTTACTTGTCCTTACCCGGGGTGGCACCAGACTTCATCTCGTCCACCAGCGGCTTGAAGCGCTTGAGCTCGCTCAACTTGTAGCCGGTGTAGTTACCCATCAACAGCACGGTCGCCATCAGCACCAGCTGCAGGCCGAGGAAGTTGAAGGTGAGGTGACGAATGAGCTCGTTGTCCATGGCCAGGTAGGCGATGACCGCCACCAGCAGGGAGCCGCCGCCCTGGCGGAACACCTCTTTGGGACCCTCTTCTTCCCACAGGATGGACATGCGCTCGATGGTCCAGGAGAGGATGATCATCGGGAAGAAGGTGATCTTCATGCCGTCGGTCAGCCCCAGCTTGAAGGCGAACGCAGAGAAGATGCCGATCATCGAGATCACCATGATGATGATCGCCGATATTCGGGCGACCAGCAGCAGGTTGAGCCTCGAGAGGTAGGAGCGGATCACCAGGCCGGTGCCGACGATCAGCAGGAAGCCGATGAGGCCGGTGACCAGCGAGGTCTGGATGAAGGCGACCGCGATCAGCACCGGCATGAAGGTGCCGGAGGTCTTGATCCCCACGATGACCCGCAGGAACACCACCATCAGCACGCCGATGGGGATGAGCAGCAGACCCTTGAACAGGGCTTGCTCTTCCAGGGGCAGGCTGTGGATGGAGAAGTTCATCATCTCGGATTTTTCGAACTTCTGGGCCAGGGCCACGTTGACCGGTTGCTCCTGCTCGATCATCGAGAAGGTGACGCGGGAGTTGTGACCGCCGGTGACGTCCAGGAGGGCGCCGGAGTTGTACTCCCACAGCAGCAGGTTGGCCGGTTGACCCTGTTCACCGCTTTGCGGGTTGAACAGCTTGTAGTCGGTCGGGCTGTTGAAGACCTGCAGGTAATCCACCAGCTCCTGACGGCGACGGCCATCTTCCAGGCTGAGGGCGTGGACCACCCGGGCCGGGACGTCCGCGTTGTTGAGCAGCTCGGCAATCAGATTGGCGCGGCTCTTGTGGGACTTGAGCAGCTCGGCATTCTGTTCCTGCTTCTCGATCTCCTTGATGATCTCGCGGGTCAGGGTGTAGCCGTCGGCGGAGCGCTCCTGGGCGCGCTCCAGGATCTGCTTCATGGCCGTGGCGTAGGGCTCGCTCTCGATCTGCTTCTCGATGGCGGGCGGCTGCGGGTTGGCGGCGGGCTTGGCATGGGCATCGGCCATCATGTCGACCCGGTAGTAGAGCTCCTGACGGCCGGAGGCGGTGCGGATGGACCACTCGGCGCGGGCATCCCCGTCTTTTTCCACGAACGACAGGCCATAGCCCGGGCTCGCGGCGTTCTCGTTCATCAGGGTGAAGCCGGGCTGGGTGCCCGGAATGGCCAGGGAGGCGATCACCGGCTCGCCGGTGGCCTCGAACTCGAGCTTGGCTTCGATGGACCAGATCTGGCGCTTTTCACCCGGCGTGAGCGGGACGTCCAGCGCGATGTGATGATAGAAGGTCATCCCCAGGCCGACGATGTAGAGCAGGGCGACCAGCAGATAGAACGGCTTACGGGAAACCATGGATTATTTCACATCCTTGAGCTTGGGTTTGGGTTGGATATATTCGCGGGCCACGTCGACCACGGCGATGTCTTTGAGGAATTCACGGCCCAGCAGCACGGGGAAGGTCATGTCGCTGCGGTCCTTCAGGGTAAATTCGGCCTTCTCGGTCATGTCGCCGATGCGCACGGCGAGGCGGACCACGGGGCGACGGTCGAGATCGTCGGCGGAAGCCTGACGGACCCGCACGTGACGCACCAGGGGGGCTTCAATCTGGATCTTGTCGTCCATCTCCTGGTGGCTCAGGAAGAAGCGCACCCAGTTCTTGCCGTTGCGCTCGAAGATGGTGATCTCCTGGGCGCTGATGGAGGAGGTGGTGGCGCCGGTGTCGACCCGGGCCTGGAAGGCGTCGTTGGCGGCGTCAACCCAGATCCACTCCGCTTCACCCACCAGCAGCTTGCCATCGACGGTGTGGCCCTGGCTCGGCGCCGGGCACTTCTCGGTGGGAATGGGCATGGCCTTGGGCGGCTCGGGAGGCAGGGTAGCCAGCTTGCTGTCGACTTTCTTCACGGACTCTTTCATGTTGGTGACATCGGTGTTGAGCTGAACCAGCAGGTGCTGTTGCTGCACATACTGCTTCTGTTGCTGTTCCATGGATGTTTGCAGACGTTGCTCGCTCAACGAGATCTCGTTGCGCAGCTCGGCCAGCGTCAGGGTCGGGGCCGGGGGGGCTTTTTCCATACTGACACACCCGCCGAGACTGAGCAGGGAGAGCAGGGTCATTCCTTTTAATTTGCTTTTCATGTCATTCATTTAACTGTGCTTCCTGGAATTGGGTCAGTGTAACTTCCACAGCCGCCATCGGCTAGTCTTTGGCCTTTCTGGCGATCAGTACGGCACGTTTGGGTGCCGGGTATCCTTCGACCGTGAGTGCAGGATTGTGTGGATCCAGATAGTCACTCAGGGACTCGTTAATCATCCAGTCGGTACGACGCTGTTCGTCGGTGCTGGTCATATTCTCGTCGACGATGCGCACATCGGTGAACCCGCAGCGCTCGACCCAGCGTGTGAGGGCCGCGCTCGAGGGGAGGAACCAGACGTTGCGCATCTTGCCGTAGCGATCGGAGGGCATCAGCACCTGGTTTTCGTCGCCGTCCACCACCAGGGTCTCGAGCACCAGCTCCCCATCGTCTTTGAGCTGGTTGCGCAACTGCTCGATGTGCTCGATGGGGGACTTGCGATGATAGAGCACCCCCATGGAGAAGACGGTGTCAAAGGCCCGCAGATCCGGCAGCTCCTGGATACCGAGCGGCAGCAGGTGGGCGCGCTGGTCGTTGTCCATGAAGTGGCGAATGGCTTCGAACTGGCAGAGGAACAGCGGGCTCGGGTCGATGCCGACCGCCAGTTTCGCCCCTTCCCCCACCATGCGCCAGAGGTGGTAGCCGCTGCCGCAGCCCACGTCCAGCACGTAGCGGCCCTGGAGCGGGCTGATGTGGGGCAGCACCCGATCCCACTTCCAGTCGGAGCGCCACTCGGTGTCGATGTGGATGCCGTGCACATGGAAGGGGCCCTTGCGCCAGGGCATGAGCTGGCGCAGCAGGCTCTCGGTCTTCTTGCGCTCACCCTCTCCCAGGCTATCGGGGCCGCCGATGGCGACCCGCTCTTTGAGCTCGATCCGGCCGGGGGCCACGACGGGCAGCTTGGCGAGGGCGCGGTTCCAGCGCGGCAGATCCCCGTGCAGGTTGTCGTGCTGCCAGGCGTGCAGCTGGGCGGGCAGGGTGTGCAGCCAGTGGCTCAACCGGTTCTTGGCGATCAGTTGATAAAAATGGGCGAAATCGATCATGGCTTAGTTGGTGTCGCTGGCTTTGATGGCAATCATGGAGCCGAAGTTGAAGCACTGGAACCAGAGGTCCAGGTGGGTGAAGCCGGCGTCCCGCAGGCGCGCCTGATGGACCGCCAGGGTGTCGGTGCGCATCACGTTCTCAAGGGCGGTGCGCTTCTGGCTGATTTCCAGCTCGCTGTAGCCGTTGGCCCGCTTGAAGTCGAGGTGCAAGTCGATGAGCAGCTCGTTGACCTGCTCGTCATCGAAGCGGAACTTCTCGCTCAGGATGAGGATGCCGCCGGGGCGCAGGCCGTCAAAGATGCGCGCGATGAGGGCGGCCCGCTTCTCGGGGGCGACGAACTGCAGGGTGAAGTTGAGCACCACCACGGAGGCGTTCTCGATGGGGATGTCGCAGATGTCCGCCTCCACCAGCTCCACCGGCACCTCGGACTTGAAGCCCGAGAGGTGAGCGCGGGCCCGCTCGATCATGGGGTGGGAGAGATCCACCGCCGTGATCTGGCAGCCGGGCTGGGTGACGTGGCGGCGCATGGCCTGGGTCGCGGCGCCGAGGGAGCAGCCGAGATCGTAGAGGCGGCTCTGGGGCTGGGCGTAGCGGGCGGCCATCATGCCGATGGCGGAGATGATGTTGCTGTAACCGGGCACCGAGCGCTGGATCATGTCGGGGAAGACGTCGACGACCTGCTCGTCAAAGCAGAAGTCTCCCAGACGGGCGATGGGGGCGGCAAAAATCTGATCGTGCATGCTGACGCAACCTGACAGCCGGTGTGGTGGGCGGCTGTTTTATTCAATTGAATCTTGGGTGGACGGGCATCGAAATGGCGTCGTCACCGGTTGACGAACGGGGTGGCTTGCTCCGGGATCCTTCGGGCTGCCCCTGTTCGCAACGGGCCATGGTCCGGGCCCTCAGGGTGCCGGGCTGGGGTGGGCAACGCATTGCCATGCACCCAGGCCCGGGACCTTACTTGGGGCGCTAGTGTAGAGGAAAGGCGGGCGTTTGTCTTGACGCCAACCCCGGTGGGACCACAAAAAAAGCGGCTTTTTTTGGGGATGGAGAAGGGGCGGGGAGGGGGCCGCTCAAAAGGGCAGCACCCCCTGGCGGGCGCGATCGTTTTCTCCCGGCCAGGGGGCCATCTCCTGGCCGAGCAGGCGGCTGATCTGCCGTGCGAGTTCGGGGGCCCGGGCATTGTCGGCGGTGTGAACAAAGAGGTAGAGATCCTTGCCCTCCTGGAGCCATTGTTTCCAATGTGGCAACCATGGTGGCAAAAATGGGTGATTGTCCTCGATTTGAGGCAAACCAATCAGGCGCACCACCGGGGCACCCCCCGTGGCCAGCAGATGGACCGGCAACCTGGGTTTCTTGCCCTGGGCATCGATCATGGCGGCCGTGGTGGCGGGCACCGAGAAGAGCGGGCGGCTGTCGAGCATGATGCGATTGATGCCCCGCGCCATCAGCATCCGGTTGAGGGCCCGTTCCGCCTCCCCCTTGGCGAAGAAATCGGGGTGGCGCACCTCGAGGGCATAGGTGAAATCCTGGGGCAGCCGCGCGAAGAAGGCATCCAGACGGGCCAGCCCCTCTGGCCCGAAGCGGGCGGGCAGTTGCAGCTTGAGTAGCCCCAGCTTGTCATGCAGGGGGGCCAGCAGGCGGATGAAGGCCGTCACCTGTTTGTCCGCGCTCACCAGATCGCTCTGGTGGCTGATCTCCTTGGGAAACTTGAAGCTGAAGCGAAAGTGGTCGGGGACCGCATCGGCCCAGCGCTGCACCGTCTCCGGGGTCGGCGAGGCGTAGAAGGTGGTGTTGCCCTCCACAGAGTTGAACACCCGGGCATAGTCGGCGAGGTGCTCGGCGGGCCTGGCATTCATCCCCAGCAACTGGCCGGGCCAGGCCGGGTGTGACCACTGGGGCAGGCCCAAATAGAGGCTCATGATGGTTCCTGTCGGCAGGTTGGCGCACTTTTGCCCTCCTTTTTGCGCCAGAACAACAAAAAACAGGGTAAAGGGGGCTGCGGGCCATTTTACCCAAATGGAGGTTTTCCTCTATAATGCCAACCCTTTTGTTTGCCACATTGTCGTAATGCGCGCGACCGAGCCCCCGGGTGACGATGATCGCGGCCCGGCAGTGGCCAGACAACGACGCCAGCCGATACCCCGGCGCCCACTCGTCATCCCGGTCGGGAGCGGGGGCATGCCTGGGACGGCGGCAAGAATCCGGCTCGGGGAGCCGGATGACCCGAGACAGATTTCAAACCGGGCAAGAAGCAGGATCTGGCCAGCTGTGAGACAGACGGTGCTTGCCAGTCGTGCCCGGCGACCCAGGATGAACCGTCTCTCTACCATTTCGAAGGAAGAAGTCCATGCGCTCTATCTATTGCGGACAGGTCAATGAGGCCCATGCCGGGCAGACCATTACATTGTGCGGTTGGGTCCATCGTCGTCGTGATCTCGGCGGCCTCATCTTTATCGACATGCGCGACCGCGAGGGCATCGTGCAGGTGTTCTTCGATCCGGACAAGCCGGACGCCTTTGCCCTGGCCTCCGAGCTGCGCGGCGAGTTCTGCATCCAGGTGACCGGCGTGGTGCGTACCCGCCCCGACTCCCAGCGCAACAGCGACATGGCCACCGGTGCCATCGAGGTGTTCGCCCACGAGCTGACCATCATCAACCGTGCCGAGCCGCTGCCCCTTGACTTCAACCAGGTCAACAGCGAAGAGGTGAGCCTCAAGTACCGCTACCTGGACCTGCGTCGTCCCGAGATGGCCAAGTACCTGAAGACCCGTGCCAAGGCCAGTGCCTTCGTGCGCCGCTTCATGGACGAGCACGGCTTCCTCGACATCGAGACCCCGATGCTGACCAAGGCGACCCCGGAAGGGGCCCGTGACTACCTGGTGCCGAGCCGCGTGCACAAGGGCAAGTTCTACGCCCTGCCGCAGTCCCCCCAGCTGTTCAAGCAGTTGCTGATGATGTCCGGCTTCGACCGCTACTACCAGATCGTCAAGTGCTTCCGCGACGAAGACCTGCGTGCCGACCGCCAGCCGGAATTCACCCAGATCGACGTGGAGACCTCCTTCATGACCGCGCCCCAGGTGCGTGAAATCATGGAAGAGATGATCCGCAAGCTCTGGCTGCACATCCTGAACGTGGACCTGGGTGACTTCCCCATCATGACCTTCGACGAAGCCATGCGCCGCTTCGGCTCCGACAAGCCGGACCTGCGCCTGCCGATGGAGCTGGTGGACGTGGCAGATCTCTTGACCGAGGTGGAGTTCGCCGTGTTCGCCGGTCCTGCCAAGGATCCGAAAGGCCGTGTGGCGGCCCTGAAGGTACCGGGCGGCGCGGAGCTGTCTCGCAAGCAGATCGACGAGTACACCAAGTTCGTCGGCATCTACGGTGCCAAGGGCCTGGCCTGGATGAAGGTCAACGAAGCCGGGAGCGGCCTCGAAGGGGTGCAGTCCCCGGTGGCCAAGTTCCTCTCTGACGCCATCGTGCGCGAGATCCTGGCCCGCACCGGCGCGATGGATGGCGACATCATCTTCTTCGGCGCCGACTCCAAGAAAGTGGTGTGCGATGCCATGGGCGCCCTGCGCCTGAAGGTGGGCCGCGATCTGGGTCTGGTGGAGAACGTCTGGAAGCCCCTGTGGGTCATCGACTTCCCCATGTTCGAAGAAGATGGCGAAGGCGGCCTGGCGGCCATGCACCACCCCTTCACCGCCCCGAGCAACCTGGGCCCGGCCGAGCTGAAAGCGAACCCGGTGGGCGCTTACGCCAACGCCTACGACATGGTGATCAACGGTTACGAAGTGGGTGGCGGCTCTGTGCGTATCCACAACAGCGAGATGCAGTCCACCGTGTTCGACATCCTGGGGATCACCCCGGACGAGCAGCGCCTGAAGTTCGGCTTCCTGCTGGATGCCCTGAAATACGGCACCCCGCCCCACGCCGGCCTGGCCTTCGGTCTGGACCGCCTCAGCATGCTGCTGACCGGCACCGACAACATCCGGGATGTCATCGCCTTCCCGAAAACCACGGCGGCCGCCTGTCTGATGACAGACGCCCCGAGCTTTGCCAACCCGGCCCAACTGGGCGAGCTGGCGATTGCGACCACCGTCAAGGGTGACGAATAAGCCGTTATCGGCAACAAAGGCCGCAGCGATGCGGCCTTTCCCGTTTCCCCCTGGGCGCAACCAGTGTTACTGAAATTTCCAACTATAACGGAGAGTCCCTATGGCAGGTCACAGTAAATGGGCCAACATCAAACACCGCAAGGCGGCGCAAGACGCCAAGCGCGGCAAGATCTTCACCAAGCTGATCCGCGAAATCACCACCTCCGCGCGTCTGGGTGATGCCGATCCTGCCAACAACCCCCGCCTGCGTGCAGCGGTGGCGGCAGCCCTGACCAGCAACATGACCCGCGACACCATCAACCGCGCCATCGCCCGTGGGGCCGGCGGCGGTGACGGCGAGCAGCTCGAGACCATCGTGTACGAAGGGTACGGCCCGGCCGGTTCCGCCGTCATGGTGGAGTGCCTGACCGACAACCGCAACCGTACCGTGGCCGAAGTGCGTCACGCCTTCAGCAAGTGCGGCGGCAACCTGGGGACCGACGGCTCCGTGGCCTATCTGTTCACCAAGAAGGGGGTGCTGACCTTCGTGGGCGCCGATGAAGACGCTCTGATGGACGCCGCGCTGGAAGCCGGTGCCGACGACGTGGTGACCGAAGAAGATGGCACCATCGAGGTCTACACCACCCCGAACGACTTCGGCACCGTGCTGGACGGTCTGGAAGCCGCCGGCTTCAAGCCCGAGAGCGCCGAAGTGACCATGATCCCCTCCACCGAGGCGGAACTGGATGCCGAGACCGCGCCCAAGCTGATGCGCCTCATCGACATGCTGGAAGATCTGGACGACGTGCAGGAGGTGTACCACAACGGCTCCATCTCCGACGAGATCGCCGCGACCCTGTGATCCCCCAGGGCAAGGGGAGGGCGACCACAACGGTCCTCTTCCCCGGCTCCGACGAGATTGCCGCGACCCTGTGATCCCCCAGAGCAAAGGGGAGGGCGATCACAACGGTCCTCTCCCCCTGCTCCGACGAGATTGCCGCGACCCTGTGATCCCTCAGGGCAAAGGGGAGGGCGACCACAACGGTCCTCTTCCCTGGCTCCGATGAGATCGCCGCGACCCTGTGATCCCCCAGGGCAAGGGGAGGGCGACCACAACGGTCCTCTTCCCCGGCTCCGACGAGATTGCCGCGACCCTGTCATTGTCTCTCGTGACCCTGTTCAGGTTCGCGAACACACAGGTGCGACACCTTGTTCACCTTCGCAAAAACGGCAGCCCGGGCTGCCGTTTTTTATGTTGCCAGACCGAGCACCTCCCCTTGTGGTTCGATTTCCTCTCTTAATGTTCGCTTAAGTTTGCCGTCCTAGGATGACCCCGTATCTGGACCTCCCTGGCTCTTGTCCTGTTTTTCCAGGGCCGAGCGCCGGGATGGTCACCACGAAGCCTGCTGGCAGGTTGTTAGTTCCACTGGTTTGTCGGAGTCTCTCTATGCGTCTCACTCTGGGAGTGATGAAGGTCAATCTGTTGCTGGTGCTGCTGTTTGCACTGGTCTTCAACTGGCCCATTTTCCTGCACTTTTATCGCATTCTCAGCGCCCTTGAACACGTCAAGGCGGGGTTTGTCCTCTCCATTCCCCTGGTACTGGTGGCGGCCCTCAACGCGGTGTTCCTGCCCTTTACCTTCCGTTATCTGCTCAAGCCCTTTTTCGCCTTGCTCATCCTGACCGGCTCCCTGGTCAGCTACGCCATGCTCAAGTACGGGGTGATCTTCGACATGGGCATGATGCAGAACATCATCGAGACCAACAGCGGGGAGGCGGGCTCCTACCTCAACGGCTCCGTGGTGCTCTGGTTCCTGCTGACCGGCCTGCTGCCGGTGCTGGTTCTGTTGTGGGTGAAGATTGAGTATCCCCGTCCCTGGTACAAGGGGCTGGGTCTGCGCCTCGGTTCCATCGCCCTCTCCTTGCTGTTTCTGATGGGGGCTGCCGCCCTCTATTACCAGGATTACGCCTCGGTCGGGCGCAACAACAAGTCCCTCGGCAAGGAGATAGTGCCCGCCAACTATGTGCACGGGCTCTACAAGTACGCCCGGGATGTGGTCTTCGCCACTCCCATTCCCTACCAGCAGATCGGCACCGATGCCAGGGTGATCGGCCAGCATGAGAAGCCGACCCTGATGTTCCTGGTGGTGGGGGAGACGGCCCGCAGCCAGAACTACTCCCTCAACGGCTACAAGAAGGAGACCAACGGCTTCACCGAGAAGGAGGCCAATGTCGTCTCGTTCAGGAACGTGCGCTCCTGCGGCACCGCCACTGCGCTCTCCGTGCCCTGCATGTTCTCGAACATGACCCGGCGTGGCTATGACGAGGCCAGGGCCCAGTCCCAGGATGGCTTGCTGGACGTGCTGCAACATGCCGGGATCTCGGTGCTCTGGAAGGAAAACGACGGCGGCTGCAAGGGGGTGTGCAAAAACGTCCCCACCATCGAGATTGAGCCCAAGGCATTCCCCGCATACTGCTCCGGCAATGCCTGTCATGACGAGGTGCTGTTGCAGGGGCTGGATCAGCAGATCGCCGACATGCAGGGCAAGCAGGGCAGCAAGCTGGTGGCCTTCCACCTGATGGGCAGCCACGGTCCGACCTACTATCGCCGCTACCCGGCCGCCGATCGCGTCTTCCTGCCGGACTGCCCGCGCAGCGACATCGAGAACTGCAGCAACGAAGAGCTGGTGAACACCTATGACAACACCATCCGCTACACCGACAAGGTGCTGGCCCAGCTCATCGACAAGCTCAAGAGCCTGGAGAGCCAGTACAACGTGGGGCTGGTCTATCTGTCGGATCACGGCGAATCCCTCGGTGCCATGGGGCTCTATCTGCACGGCACCCCCTACAAGTTCGCACCGGACGATCAGACTCGGGTGCCGCTCCTGACCTGGTTCTCTCCCCAGTTGCAGGCAGACCGTCAGCTCAATCTGGATTGCCTGCAACAGGAGGCAGCCAGCAAGCGCTTCTCCCACGACAACCTGTTCCACTCCATGCTCGGTATCATGGACGTGCAGACCCAGGTCTATGACGGCAAGCTGGATCTGTTCAAACCGTGCCGGGCGGGGTAAATGGGCCCGAGCGGTTGAGCGGCGCGACAACCTGTTGCCCCGCACCATGCTCGGCATCATGGACGTGCAGACCCAGGTCTATGACGGCAAGCTGGATCTGTTCAAGCCGTGCCGGGCAGGGTGAATGGGCCAGAACGGTTGAGCGGCACGACAACCTGTTACCCGCACCATGCTCGGCATCATGGACGTGCAGACCCAGGTCTATGACGGCAAGCTGGATCTGTTCAAACCGTGCCGGGCGGGGTGAACCGGCGAAAACAGACCATAAAAAAACGGCAGCCACTGGCTGCCGTTTTCGTATCCGAAGGGGTGGGCCTTACTTCTGCTCCATGATGATCTGCAGCAGATCCCCTTCCAGCAGGGAGCGCTTGACCAGGGCGAAGCCGCCGATGGTGGGCTGGTTCTGGAAGCGCGCCTTCACGATGGGCAGGCCGCGATGGAAACTTGGCAGAGACTGGTGCTCGACGCAGCGGCGGATGGCCGGGATCAGGATCTCTTCGGCGGCGGTGATTTCACCGGCGATGAGCACCTTCTGGGGGTTGAACAGGTTGACCGTGATGGCGATGGCGCGCCCCAGGTGCTCCCCCACGTTCTCGATCACGCTGCGGGCCAGCTCGTCACCGGCCACCGCCGCCTTGCACACCTCCTGGATGGTGATGTGCTTCTCTTGCAGCGAACTCAGGTGACCGCGGCTGATGAGCTCCTTCACCTTGTCGACGATGGCCTCGTTGGAGGCGATGGTCTCGAGGCAGCCGAAGTTGCCGCAGTGGCAGCGCTTGCCGAGCGGTTCGACCTGGATGTGGCCTATTTCGCCGACGTTGCGGTTCTGGCCGAGAAACACCTTGCCCTTGGTGATGATGCCCGAGCCCGTCCCCTGGTGGACACTCACCAGGATGGAGTCCATGCAGTCGCGGGACTCGCCGAAGAAGTGTTCGGCCAGCGCCAGCGAACGGGTGTCGTTGCCCACGTAGCAGGGGAGGTTGAAGTGGTGCTCCAGGAGCTTGGCGAGCCCCAGGTTGCGGATCTGGTAGGTGGGGGTGTAGATGACCATGCCGGATTCCGGGTTGACCAGACCCGGCATGGTCAGCGCGATGCTAATGAGGTTGCGGCTGCGATCCTGATTGGCGTCGATGAAGGCGCCAATCTCCCGCAGCAGCATGTCCACCACCGGTTGCTGCTCGATCTCGGTCACCTGGGTGATGTGCTGATCGAGCTCCTTGCCGTCGAGGTCATACAGGGAGAGCTGCAGGTAGCCGCGACCCAGCTTGGCGGACACAAACTGGAAGCGATGCTTGATGGTGGTCAGGGAGATGGCGCGGCGCCCGCCAGTGGAGGCTTGCGGCGAGGTTTCCCTGATGAGACCGTGCTCGATCAGTTGCCGGGTTATCTTGGTCACGCTGGCCGGGGCCAGCTGACTCAACTCGGCAATTTTGACCCGCGAGATGGGCCCCTGCAGGTCAATGAGGCGATAGACGACCGCACTGTTTACCTGCTTGATAAGATCTACGTTTGCTATTTGTCCGCCAGTCATAGTGTCACTGTGTTGTGTAGTGTCCGTTAACCACGGTCCCGCAGACCGCGAAGGCCTGATCAAAGACGGTGAGGTTGGCAATTTTTCCGACCTGGATACTACCGAGACGCGAGTCCCATCCAATGGCGCGAGCGGGGTAAAGGGTGGCCATTCTCAGTGCTTCGTCGAGCGGCAATCCGACCTGTTTGACCAGATTTTCCACCCCTTCGATCATGGTGAGGGCGGAGCCGCCGAGTGTACCATTCTCATCGACGCACTGACCATCGCGGAAATAGACGGTTGCGCCGCAAAAATCAAATTTCTCAAAGCCTTCCGGTGCACCTGCCGCCGCGGTGGCATCGGTGACCAGCACCAGCCGCTCCCCCAGCATCCTGTGCGCCAGGCGCACGTTGGCCCAGTGTACGTGGTGGCCGTCGACGATGATGCCCGCATAGACATCCTTGCGATCGTAGATGGCACCGACCACGCCGGGCTCGCGACCGTTCAGGGTCGGAGTCATGGCGTTGTAGAGGTGGGTGGCAAAGCGCATGCCGTTGTCAAAGCCCGCCATGGCCTGGTCGTAGTTGGCGGCGGTGTGGCCGGCGGAGACCAGGATGCCGGCTTCCACCAGACGGCGGATGTGTTCGGGCTTGTTGCGCTCGGGTGCCAGGGTGATCTTGGCGATGGCGTCCGCGTTGTCGCAGAAGAAGTCGATCATCTCGTCGGCGGGCTGGCGGATCTGTTCGGCCGGGTGGATCCCCTTGCGCTTGAGGTTGGTGTAGGGCCCTTCCAGATGGACGCCAAGCACCTCGTTGGGGTGGGCGGCCATGTAGTCGCGGGTGACGGCGACGGCCTGCTTCATGTCCGCATCCGGGCTGGTGATCAGGGTCGGCAGGAAGCTGGTGGTCCCGGATTTCAGGTTGGCCGCCTGCATGGTGGCCAGGGTGTCCGTGGTGATGTGACCGTTGAACATGACGCCACCGCAGCCGTTGAGCTGGACGTCGATGAAGCCGGCGCTGAGGTTGGCGCCCTGGAGGTCAATCTGCTCGATGCCGGCTGGCAGTTCTGCCTGGCGGGAGATGGCGACAATCTTGTCGCCATCGATGACCACGCCATAACCGGTCAGCACGCAGCTGCCGGTGTAGAGAGTGCAATTAGTCAGAGCGTACATGGGAGCTCCTCAGAGGTGCTTGATGTTGTCGGCTTCCAGTTGCTGGAAGTAGCGCACCGTCTTGACCTTCAACTCCATGGTGGAAGGTTCGTCGCACACCACAATCCCTTTCGGATGCAGTTGCAGGGTGGAGATGGTCCACATGTGGTTGACGCTGCCCTCCACGGTGGCCTGCAGGGCCTGGGCCTTGGCGTGACCGACCACCAGGATCAGGATCTCTTCGGCGTCCATCAGGGTGCCGACACCCACGGTCAGGGCCAGCTTGGGCACCTGCTCCATGTCGCCGCCAAAGAAGCGGGAGTTGGCGATGCGGGTGTCTTCGGTCAGGGTCTTGACCCGGGTACGGGAAGCCAGGGAAGAGGCCGGTTCGTTGAAGGCGATGTGGCCGTCATTGCCGACGCCGCCCATGAACAGGTGGATCTTGCCGTAGGACTTGATCTTGTCTTCGTAACGCTGGCACTCGGCCACCAGATCCTCGGCGTTGCCATTGAGGATGTTGATGTTTTCCGGGCGAATGTCAACGTGATTGAAGAAGTTGTTGTGCATGAAGCTGTGGTAGCTCTCCGGATGTTCCTTGGGCAGCCCCACATACTCGTCCATGTTGAAGGTGACCACGTTCTGGAAGCTCACCTCGCCGGCTTTATGCAGCTCAATCAGGCGCTTGTAGGTGTTGAGCGGGGTGCCGCCAGTGGGCAGACCCAGCACGAAGGGGCGCTCGGCAGTGGGTTTGAACGCATTGATGCGGTCAACGATGTAACGGGCAGACCAGAGACCCACCTGGCTGGCAGACTTCAACGGGATCAGGCGCATTCTATATACCTCAGTACGGTTGCCGCACAGGGAGTGACGGCAAGGGACCAGACACGGATTCAAGTTGTTTTATAGCGTAAATAAAGATTGCGAACTAAGCCACATCTATCGGCTACCTTTATCTCTGTTGAGTGATAATGATCACGAAAGCTGGTTTATTAATTTGCGCAGCGAAATAAAACACATAGACTGCCAATCAAGCCTTGATGGCTTATGCGTCGAACGTGATAAGCACTTAATTTCTAGAAAAACACCAACTAAGGAGAGGAACCGTGAACATTCTCGGTTATTTACAAAAGATCGGCCGTGCCCTGATGGTGCCGGTAGCGGTATTGCCTGCCGCCGCGATCCTGATGGGGATTGGCTACTGGATTGACCCGAACGGTTGGGGTGGCGGAAGCCCTCTGGCTGCGTTTCTGATCAAGGCGGGCGCTGCCATCATCGACAGTATGCCCATTTTGTTCGCCGTCGGCGTCGCTTACGGCATGTCCAAGGATAAAGACGGTTCCGCCGCGCTGGCCGGTCTGGTCGGCTTCCTGGTGGTCACCACGCTGCTGAGCCCGGGCGCTGTTGCCCAGATCAAGGGTATCCCGGCCGATCAGGTTCCGGCTGCCTTTGCCAAGATCAGCAACCAGTTCGTCGGTATCCTGTGTGGTGTCATCGCCGCTGAGCTCTACAACCGCTTCAGCAGCGTGGAACTGCACAAGGCGCTGGCCTTCTTCTCTGGCCGCCGTTTGGTGCCGATCGTGACCTCCGTGGTGATGATCGTCGTCTCCTTCATCCTGATGGCCGTCTGGCCGGTCATCTACGGTGGCCTGGTGAGCTTCGGTGAATCCATCGTCAGCATGGGCTCCACCGGTGCCGGCATCTATGCCTTCTTCAACCGTCTGCTGATCCCGGTCGGTCTGCACCACGCCCTGAACTCCGTGTTCTGGTTCGACGTGGCCGGCATCAACGACATCCCGAACTTCCTGGGTGGCCAGTCCTCCATCGACGCCGGCAAGGCTGTCGTGGGCGTGACAGGCATGTACCAGGCCGGCTTCTTCCCCATCATGATGTTCGGTCTGCCGGGTGCCGCACTGGCCATCTACCACAGCGCGAAGAAAGAGAACAAAGAGAAGGTTGCGTCCATCATGATCGCTGCCGCCTTTGCCGCCTTCTTCACCGGGGTGACCGAGCCGCTCGAGTTCTCCTTCATGTTCGTGGCGCCGGTACTGTACGTCATCCACGCCCTGCTGACCGGTATCTCTGTGTTCATCGCAGCCTCCATGCACTGGATCGCCGGTTTCGGCTTCAGCGCCGGTCTGGTGGATATGGTGCTCTCCAGCCGCAACCCGCTGGCGACCCAGTGGTACATGCTGCTGGTACAGGGTCTGGTCTTCTTCGGCCTCTACTACGTGGTCTTCCGCGCCGTGATCGCCAAGTTCAACCTGAAAACCCCGGGTCGTGAAGATGACGAAGCCGTGCCGGTACAGGCTCAAACCACCGACCGCACCGAGCTGGCCAAGCAGTATCTGGAAGTGCTGGGTGGTCAGGAGAACCTGGTGACCATCGATGCCTGCATCACCCGTCTGCGTCTGACCCTGAAAGACCGCAGCATCGTTGACGAGCGCAAGCTCAAAGCCCTGGGCGCGGCCGGTGTGGTCAAGCTCGGTGAGCAGAACCTGCAGGTGATTCTGGGCCCATTGGCCGAGATCATCGCCGGTGAGATGAAAGCCCTGCGTTAATCGAGCGACTCGCTCACCTCAAGTCTAAGTCCATTGTTGACATAACTAAGGGCCCCGCCTCGGGGCCCCATATAAAAAAAGCCAAGAAAATCCAACCTTTACTTCAAATGAGAGCAGCAGTTATGAACTTGAAACATTCTCTGTTAGCCATTGCCATGTCTACCGTTTTCGCCGGTCCCGCACTTGCAGCCGATGCTGCCAGGCAAGCGGTGGTCGACGCCCTCGCCAGCAACCTCGTCGTCAAGTACGACGTCGTCACCAATGACGGTGCCGGCGCCGGTCTTGACTGCCAGGCGCTGGGCTCCGAGTGGGCGAGCTGCGGCGTTGCCAAGCTGCACCTGACCAATACCGGTGCCGACGTCACCTCCAAGGACTGGAGCATCTATGTCTCCTCCATCCGCCGCATCCAGCGGGTGGACAACGAGCAGTTCACCATCACCCACCTGACCGGCGACCTCTATCGTTTGACGCCGACCGAGAAGTTCCAGGGCTTTGCCAAGGACGCCACGGTCGAGGTGCCCCTGGTGGTGGAATACTGGGTATTGTTCGAATCTGACATCATGCCGAACTGGTATGTTGCCAGTGAAGGGGCCGAGCCGAAAGTGCTGGCCAGCATGAGCAACATCGACGATGCCAGCACCTACGAGAAGCCGATGCCTGCCGATGGCTGGAAGCGCACCAAGGATGACAACAACATCCTGATGAACAGCGAGACCCGTTTCGCCGCGAACCAGACCAGTACCCTGCTGCCTGCCGGCAAGATTGACGACCGCATCCTGCCAAGCCCGATGAAGCAGGTGGTCAAGGCCGGCCCGCAAGTCGACTTCTCCACCATCAAGCTCAATGCCCTTGACCTGCCGAGCGATCGCGCCGAGGCCCTGAAGGCGCAACTGACCAAGCTGGGTGTTACCCTCTCCGACACCGGCTACCCGGTCACCATCAAGCTCGGCAGCAAGCTCAAGCAGGCCGAAGGCTACGACATGACCATCGGCCAGAAGGGCACCGTCATTCAGGGGCACGACGTTGACGGCGCCTTCTGGGGCGCCCAGTCCCTGATCTCCCTGCTGGGGGTTGACGACAAGCTGGTGAGCCAGATGAGCGTCGAGGATGCGCCGCGCTTTGAATACCGTGGCATGCAGACCGACGTGGCCCGTCACTTCAGAAGCCCCGAGACCATGAAGAAGCTGGTGGATCAGATGTCCGCCATGAAGCTCAACGTGCTGCACCTGGGGCTGACCAATGATGAAGGCTGGCGTCTGGAGATCCCGGGCCTGCCGGAGCTGACCGACGTCGGCAGCCAGCGTTGCCATGACGAGTCCGAAACCAAGTGCCTGATGCCGCAGCTTGGCTCCGGCCCCACCAGCGACAACCAGGGCTCCGGTTTCTACAGCAAGGCGGACTACATCGACCTGGTACGCTATGCCAAGGCCCGCGGTGTGACCGTGATCCCCGAGATCAACATGCCGGCCCACGCCCGTGCCGCCGTGGTCTCCATGGAGGCACGCTACAAGCGTCTGATGAGCGAGGGCAAAGAAGCCGAGGCCAACCAGTTCCGTCTGACTGACCCGGCCGATACCTCCAACGTCACCTCGGTACAGTTCTACGACAAGATGTCCTTCATCAACCCCTGCCAGCCGGGTGCCGCCACCTTCGTGGCCAAGGTGATGGATGAAGTGGCCCAGATGCACCAGGCCGCCGGCCAGCCGCTGACCGCCTGGCACTACGGTGGTGACGAGGCGAAGAACATCATGCAGGGCGGTGGTTACCAGGATCCGGCCGTCACCAAGAAAGAAGATCTGGTGGCCTGGAAGGGCAACGTCGACTCCAGCAAGCAGGACAAGCCGTTCGGCAAGTCCCCGATGTGCCAGAAGATGATCGACGATGGCAAGATCAAGGACGTGGCCGAGCTGCCGGTCTACTTTGCCAAGGAAGTGAGCGAGATGGTCAAGGGTCACGGCTTCTCCACCCTGCAGGCGTGGGAAGATGGTCTGAAATACGCCAACAGCGCCAAGGACTTCGCCACCGACAACACCCGTGTCAACTTCTGGGAAACCCTCTACTGGGGTGGCTTCAACGAAGCGATGAAGTGGGCGCACAAGGGTTATGACGTGGTGCTCTCCAATCCGGATTACCTCTACTTCGACTTCCCGAACGAGGTACACCCGGCCGAGCGTGGCTACTACTGGGCAACCCGCTTCAACGACACCCGCAAGGTGTTCGCCTTCGCCCCGGAAAACCTGCCGCAGAACGCCGAGACCTCGGTTGACCGCGACGGCAACGCCTTCGTGGCCAAGGGTGACCAGGATCCGGTCAAGTTCAAGGGGATCTCCGGTCAACAATGGAGTGAAACCGTGCGCACCGATGCCCAGTACGAGTACATGGTCTATCCGCGCATCTTCTCCGTGGCCGAGCGCGCCTGGCACAAGGGCGGCTTCGAGCTCGATTACGTGAAGGGTCGCGAGTTCTCCGGCACCACCAAGCATGTCAACAAGGCCACCCTGAACAAGGAGTGGAACCAGTTTGCCAACGTGCTGGGTCAGCGCGTGCTGCCCAAGCTGGACCAGGCCGGGGTGGAATATCGCCTCTCCGTACCGGGTGCCAAGGTGGTGAACGGTGTGCTGGAAGCGAATGTGGATCTGCCGGGTCTGCCCATCCAGTACAGCCTGGATGGCAAGAGCTGGAGCGCCTACGACGCTGCCGCCAAGCCGACCGTGGATGGCAAGGTCTACCTGCGTACCACCAGCTTCGATGGCAAGCGCACCAGCCGCGTCACCGAGCTGAACTGATAGCTAGCCTTCAATCCATAACGCAAGGTGGGTCGCAAGACCCGCCTTTCCCAAGGTCGATGGCCATCGGGTTTGGGAAAGGTTGACTCTGCGTGTGAACCTTTGTTGTGTGTGTTTTGTCTGTTTTTCATCACTTGAGACCCCGCCCCGTGCGGGGCTTTTTTTGACCAGGATCTCTGCAATTTCTCCCGTTTCGCCGTTTTTGGTGCGCCAATGACCCGAATTGGCCAAATTCAGGTTGAGGCAGGGCGCGTAATGAGGGATCATACCCGGCTTGACGGCGGGGGTATGAGGGTGCCAGCCGGCACAACGTCCGCCAGTGACGCATTTTTGAGGTGAGCCATGAGTCAGGCGAACAGCCCAACTAACTTTATTCGTCAGATCATTGATGAAGATCTGGCCAGCGGTAAGCACAGCAGCGTGCATACCCGTTTTCCGCCGGAGCCGAACGGTTATCTCCATATCGGCCACGCCAAATCCATCTGCCTGAACTTCGGCATCGCCCGCGACTATCAGGGTCAGTGCAACCTGCGTTTCGATGACACCAACCCGGCGAAGGAAGACATCGAGTTCGTGGAGTCCATCAAGCAGGACGTCCAGTGGCTGGGCTTCCAGTGGAGCGGCGAGATCTGCTACTCCTCCGACTATTTCCACAAGCTGCACGGCTACGCCATCGAGCTCATCGAGAAGGGACTGGCCTATGTGGACGAGCTCTCCCCGGAGCAGATGCGCGAATACCGCGGCACCCTGACTGCCCCTGGCAAGAACAGCCCGTTCCGCGATCGCAGCGTGGAAGAGAACCTGGCCCTGTTCGCCAAGATGAAAAACGGTGAGATGGCCGAAGGCTCCGCCTGCCTGCGCGCCAAGATCGACATGGCATCCCCCTTCATGGTGATGCGCGATCCCGTCATCTATCGCATCAAGTTTGCCCACCACCACCAGACCGGTGACGAGTGGTGCATCTACCCGATGTATGACTTCACCCACTGCATCTCGGACGCCCTGGAGGGGATCACCCACTCCCTGTGTACCCTGGAGTTCCAGGACAACCGTCGCCTGTATGACTGGGTGCTGGACAACATCAGCATCGACTGTCACCCCCGTCAGTACGAGTTCTCCCGTCTGAACCTCGAATACACCGTCATGTCCAAGCGCAAGCTGAACCTGCTGGTGACCGAGGGGCACGTCAGCGGCTGGGATGATCCGCGCATGCTGACCGTCTCCGGTCTGCGCCGCCGTGGTTACACCCCGGCCTCCATCCGCGAGTTCTGCAAGCGCATCGGTGTGACCAAGCAGGACAACATCGTCGAGATGAGCATGCTGGAAGCCTGCATCCGCGACGATCTCAACGAGAACGCCCCGCGCGCCATGGCCGTGCTGCACCCGGTGAAGGTGGTGATCGAGAACCTGGCGGCCGATGAGGTGCTGACCGCCCCTGCGCACCCGAACAAGCCGGAGATGGGGACCCGTGAGCTGCATTTCTCCCGCGAAATCTTCATCGACGAGGCGGACTTCAAAGAGGAAGCCAACAAGCAGTTCAAGCGTCTGGTGCTGGGCAAGGAAGTGCGCCTGCGCAACGCCTACGTCATCAAGGCCGAACGGGTCGAGAAGGATGCGGACGGCAAGGTCACCTGCATCTACTGCTCTTACGACCCCGAGACCCTGGGCAAGGATCCGGCGGACGGCCGCAAGGTGAAAGGGGTGATCCACTGGGTCAGCGCCACTCACTCCCTGCCGGCCGAAGTGCGTCTCTACGACCGTCTGTTCAAGGTGCCGAACCCGGGCGCCGAGGATGACTTCGAAGCGGCTCTGAATCCGGAATCCCTGGTGATCATCGAAGGGGCCCGGGTGGAAGCTTCCCTGAAGGATGCCAAGCCGGAGTTTGCCTACCAGTTCGAGCGTGAAGGTTACTTCTGCGCCGACAACAAGCTCTCCAGCGCCGAGCGCCTGGTGTTCAACCGCACCGTGGCCCTGCGTGACGTCTGGGGCAAGGCCGAGGTCTGATAGAAGAGGGCAGGGGAAACCCTGCCGCTTCTGGTCCGGATTGCGGACACAAAAAAGCCAGCATGATGCTGGCTTTTTTATTGCGCTGACCCGGCCGAATCAATCGTCGTGCTTGCAGTCACCGTTGGCGCAGTGGCCATACAGGTAGAGGCTGTGGTTGGTCAGGCGGATGTTGTGCGCCTTGGCGATGTCGCGCTGGCGCTGTTCGATCACCTCGTCGGAGAACTCGATCACCTTGCCGCAGTCGAGGCAGACCAGGTGGTCGTGGTGCTCCTGGGTGGCCAGCTCGAACACCGACTTGCCCCCTTCGAAGTGGTGGCGGGTGACGATACCGGCATCATCAAACTGGTTGAGAACGCGATAAACGGTAGCGAGACCAATCTCCTCGCCCTGATCGATCAGCCGTTTGTACAGATCTTCCGCACTGGTGTGCTGGCAGTCCGGCTGTTGCAGGATTTCCAGGATCTTGACACGGGGCAAGGTGATCTTGAGCCCGGCCTTTTTTAACGCTTGGTTGTTGTCTGCCATTTCTATTTATTCGCATTCTCGAAGGTGTGGTTATTCTGATTGACTGCCGCTGTAATGGCAACCACGAACTCGCTTGGCCTGTCATTATAGGTCGTAGCCAAGTTAAAAATAAACCCAGCAATTCAAGGGCTTTAGCTCATCAAGCCCGTCATGGGAATATTCAGGCCCGCTTGCTCGACCAGAGAATGTTGATACTATGTGACTTCTTTATAGTCTGGTCGGATGAGATCCATGGATTGGCTTTTCGGCAATGCCGCCTGGGTGCGCTGCGCCCTCAACGCCTGGCCCCCCTTCTGGGGTGCAGGCATCAAGATAGAAACCCTGAGCCCCGATTTTCGCTTCTGCCGGGTCACTCTCAAGTCCCGCTGGTGGAACAAGAATGCCAACCGGACCCAGTTCGGTGGCAGCATGTTCGCCATGACGGATCCCATCTACCCGTTGATGCTGATGGGCTATTTCAAGAACCGCTACTACGTGTGGGACAAGGCGGGCAGCATCAATTTCATCAAGCCGGGCAAGGGCAAACTGGTGGCGGAGTTCACCCTGAGCGACGCCAAGCTGGCATCGATCGTGGCGGCGACCGAGGGGGGGGAGAAGCACTTTCCCGAGTTCGAGGTGCAGGTGCAGGATGGCCAGGGCGAGCTGGTGGCCCAGGTGAAGCGCACCCTCTATGTCAGATCCAAGCCCCAGCACAGGGGTGGCTGAAAGCCTGCTGCAGATGCAACAAGGGCCCCGTCGGGGCCCTTGTTGCATGAAGAGGGAGGGAGATCAGATCACTCCAGCTCGCCCAGGCACATCTCTTCGTGCAGCTGTTTGCACCAGCCCTTGACGCGCTCGGCAGTCAGCTCGGGTTGGCGATCTTCGTCGATGCCCAGGCCCACGAAGTGCTTGTCATCCACCAGCGCCTTGGAGGCTTCGAACTCGTAGCTCGCGGTCGGCCAGTGGCCGATGATGATGGCGCCCTTGGCTTCGACGATGTCACGCAGGGTGCCCATGGCGTCGAGGAAGTACTCGGCATAGTCTTCCTGATCGCCGCATCCGAAGATGGCCACCAGCTTGTTGTTGAAGTCGATCTCTTCGAGTTCGGGGAAGAAGTCGTCCCAATCGGCCTGGGCTTCGCCGTAGTACCAAGTCGGGATGCCGAACATCAGCAGATCGAAGCTGTCGATGTCGGCCTTGCTGCTCTTGGCAATGTCACGGACTTCAATCAGTTGTTTGCCCAGTTCTTTCTGGATCATCTTGGCGACAGCTTCGGTATTACCGGTATCGCTGCCGAAAAACAGACCTACACTAGCCATAGTGTTTCGTTACCCGTATCTGGTGTTGATGCTTGACGGTTCAGATTGCGATGCCTGCTGCATGAGCAGACTCGATCTGTTGCTTCAGGATAGATTGGATCAGCTCGGCTCGGCTGACGTTCTGTTGCAGCGCAAGTTGGTTCAGGCGCTCCAGCAACTCGGCTTCCACCTTTAACTCGACCCGTTTCAGCCCGTTCTCACGATCGCGCTTGAGCTGGTTGCGCTTGTTGATCTTGAGCTGGGTCTCGCGGGGGAGTGGATTGGTCTTTGGCCTGCCGGGGCGCTTCTCAGTTGCGAACAGATCCAGTGTTGTTCGATCAGTTTGCTGTTTGGCCATACATCACAGATGAAAAGTAGTTAGCCGATCCCTGAGCCTTCCCAGCCCATTTCGATCAGCCCCTTGGCGACAAAACCCGCGCAACCCAGAAACAGCACCAGCCAGACGATGAAGCGGCCGAAGCGGGGCACATTGCCCCGTTTGAGCACGTCCTGAATGGCCAGACCAATCAGCAGGAAGATGGCCACGAAGAACAGTTTCAGGCCCAGACTCTCGATGAGATCGATGTGTTCACTCAGCATGGATTGCGCGCACTCCTTAAGACGGGCGCACTATATCACAAAGGATTTGAAACTGTTAACCGCCTGTCGACAGGAAATCCACAACCAGTTTGTTGAACAAAACCGGCTTTTCCGCGTGCAGCCAGTGACCCGTGCCGGCGATGACGCGGGCCTTGGCGGCCGGGAACTGGGCCATCGCGGCCCCGGTGTATTCGGGCAGCATATAGTCGGAGTCGCCCCCCTTGATGAAGAGTGTCGCGCCTTCGAAGCGGCGTTCATCGTCAGGCCAGCCCATGATGTTGGCGTAGTTGCGCTCAAGGGCCGGCACGTTGAAACGCCACCCCCATCCAGACTCCCCTTTGGCGAAGGATTTGAGCAGGAACTGGCGCACCCCGGCGATCTCGATGTACTCGGCCAGCATGGCTTCCGCCTCGCTGCGGCTCTGGGGGGGCGTGGCCAGCGTGGCATTGAGCCCGGCAAACACGTTCTTGTGGCGGGCGTGGGGATAGGCCACCGGGGCGATGTCCGCCACTACCAGCTTGCTGACCCTGTGAGGGGCCTGCTTGGCGACCTGCATGGCGACCTTGCCCCCCATGGAGTGACCCACCAGGGCCACCTGTTCAAGTCCAAGATGGTCCAGCAGGGCCAGGATGTCCTCAGCCTGGGACGGGTAGCTCATCTCGTCCGAGTGAAAGGAGGCGCCGTGATTGCGTAGATCGACGCTGATGACCCGGTATTGTTCGCTGAGGGGGCGTGCCAGCAGGCCGAGGTTGTCCAGGCTGCCAAAGAGGCCATGGATCAGTACGATAGTCGGGCCTTCGCCCTGTTCCTTGAAGTTCAATCGTGGGTATTGTTGCAAAATGACACCTTATCGGTCGTGGGCTCTATCGCCATAATTTTTAACACACTGAAAGAAAAGGATTTCATTCCTGGTGGGGGATTTTTTTGTGGTTTTTTTTCAAAAATATCTCCCCGGGATCGGCTATCAGTGCGGGGGATCACACACTTGGCCCGTCATTATGCCGTATTCTCAAGGAGATTCATGCACATCTGTCCGCCCCTTGCTTGGGCTGCCGGGTCTGCCTATGTATAATCGCCGCATCCGAATTTCGACGAGTCCAGCGCATCCCTATGAAAACCATCGAGCTTGATGACGATCTCTACTTCTTTATCGCGAGCCAGACCCGGCACATCGGCGAGAGTGCGTCCGATATCCTGCGTCGCCTGCTGGAGCAACCCGCCCAGGCCGGCACGGCAACCGTGGCGGCCGCGCCTGCGATGCAACCGCAACCCGTGGCCGATGCCATGGGGCTGGAGGCACTGCTGGATTCCGGCGAGCTGCAGAAAGAAGAGAAGTCCATCAACCGCTTCATGCTGGTATTGAGCACCCTCTATCGGGACAACCCGGAAGGCTTCACCCAGGCGACCGAGATAAAAGGGCGCAAGCGCGTCTACTTCTCCCGTGACCCGGAAGCGCTGCGTGCCAGTGGCAGCACCACCAAGCCCAAGCCGGTACCGGAGACCCCGTTCTGGGTGATCACCAATACCAATACCAGCCGCAAGCAGAACATGGTGGCCCAGCTCATGAACAGCATGGGTTATGACGAGGATCTGACGGCTCGGGTGTGCGGCGCCGTTTAACCCATCAACGACTTCAGGCCTTGCCGGGCAAGGCTCAGCTCAAGGAAAACGCCATGGCACAGCATTCCCACGCCGGTCAGCCGGCTCGTCTTTGCGATCTGACCAACATTCCCCGTCTGGTCAGCGCCTACTACCTCAACAAGCCGGACATGAGCCGCCCTGAGCAGCGGGTCGCCTTTGGCACCTCCGGTCACCGCGGCAGCGCCCTGCACAGCGCCTTCACCGAATCCCACATTCTGGCGGTGACCCAGGCGCTGGTGGAGTACCGCCAGCAGGCCGGTATCACGGGGCCGCTGTTCGTCGGCATGGATACCCATGCGCTGTCCGAATCCGCCTTTGCCAGCGCGGTGGAAGTGCTGGCGGCCAACGGTGTCGAGACCCGCATTCAGGCCGGCCTCGGCTTCACGCCGACCCCGGTCATCTCCCATGCCATCCTGCGCCACAACGCAGGCAAACCCGTGGCCCAGGCGGACGGCGTGGTGATCACCCCGTCCCACAACCCGCCGGAAGACGGTGGCTTCAAATACAACCCGCCCCACGGCGGTCCTGCCGAAGGCGAGATCACCAAGTGGGTGGAAGACCGCGCCAACGCGATCCTGGAAGCGGGCCTGGCCGGTGTGAAGCGGATGCCGTTTGCCGAGGCTCTCAAGAGCCCGTTCGTGGTGGAACACGACTATGTCACCCCTTATGTGGATGATCTCGAGAACGTGCTGGATCTGGCCGCCATCAAGCAGGCTGGCATCAAGATAGGCGTGGATCCGCTGGGTGGCTCCGGCGTCGCCTACTGGGACGTCATCGCCAGGCGCTACGGTCTGGACATCGAGGTGGTGAACTACAAGGTCGACCCGACCTTCTCCTTCATGACCCTGGACAAAGACGGCAAGATCCGGATGGACTGTTCCAGCCCGTTCGCCATGGCGAGCCTGATTGCCCTGAAAGACAAGTTCGACATCGCCCTTGGCAATGACCCTGACTACGACCGTCACGGCATCGTCACCAAGGCGGGCCTGATGAACCCGAACCACTATCTGGCGGTGGCCATCCAGTATCTGTTCACCCACAGAACCGGCTGGCCCAAGGGGGCGGCCGTCGGCAAGACGCTGGTCTCCTCTTCCATGATCGACCGGGTGGCCGGCGAGATCGGTCGCACCCTCAAAGAGGTGCCGGTCGGCTTCAAGTGGTTCGTGGACGGTCTCTACAGCGGCGAGTTCGGCTTTGGCGGCGAGGAGAGCGCGGGTGCCTCCTTCCTGCGCAAGGACGGTACCGTCTGGACCACCGACAAGGATGGCTTCATTCTGGCGCTGCTGGCGGCCGAGATCCTGGCGGTGACCGGCAAGGATCCCCAGGCCCACTACGATGCGCTCGAAGCCAGATTCGGCCGCTCCAGCTACCGCCGCATTGATGCCCCGGCCAACAGCGCCCAGAAGGCGGTGCTCTCCAAGCTGGATCCGGCCCTGGTGGAAGCCTCCACCCTGGCTGGCGAGCCCATCCTCGCCAAGCTGACCAAGGCGCCTGGCAACGATGCCGCCATCGGCGGCCTGAAAGTGGTGACCGAGAACGGCTGGTTCGCGGCGCGCCCCTCCGGCACCGAGTCCATCTACAAGATCTACATGGAGAGCTTCAAGGGGGAGGCGCACCTGGACCTCATCCAGCAGGAAGCCCAGCAGATCGTCTCCGCCGCCCTGGCCAAGGCAGGCGTTTGACCCTAACGGCAACAACCCATGTGAAAGAGGAGCCCTGGTGGCTCCTCTTTTTTTGTGTCGGGTTGACTGCGGATCAGCCGTTGTCGACGCTGCCGATGGCGGCCTTGCGGTTCTGCCAGCGCTTGAGGAAGGAGCGGGCCGGCAGCTTCATCAGGAAGAGAGAGAGCAGGATGATGCCGATGCCGAGCCACTGACGGCCATCCAGGGTTTCTCCCACCATCAGCACACCGCAGGAGACCGCCACCATGGGATTGGTGAGGGCCAGCATCCCCATCACCTCCGGGCCATGGCGTTTGAGTCCCCAGAGCCAGGCCCAGTAGGCCAGAGCCGTATTGAGGATCACCAGCCAGATAAGCCCGGGAGTGGCGTCAGCCCGGGGCAGGGGCATGGGGCCGGCCAGCCACCAGGCCAGCGGGATCAGCATCAGGCCGCCCAGCAGCAGCTGCCAGGCGGTCAGGGCCAGCAGATCGTCCACCGGCCAGCGTTGCATCCAGCGGCTCGACTGGCCGATGAGCAGGGTGGCGAGCAGGGCGCACGCCACGCCGACGGGATCCAGATTGGCAGAGGGATTGAGCAGCAAGAGCACCCCGACGAGCCCCATCACCCCCAGCAACAGCCACTTGAGCGTCGGTCTGACACCGTCTTGCAGCCAGGCCAGCCCCATCAGGATGAGGGGCAGCGTCGCTCCCAACGTACCCGCCACGGCGCCGGGCAGGCGAAACGCCGCCACGAACAGCAGGGCGAAGAAGGCGGTGATGTTGCAAAACGCCAGCAGGAACTGCCTGCTCCAGACGAGAGGCGGTCTGCGGGGATGGAGCAACAGCAGCAACACCCCGGCGGGGAGGGCGCGCCACACGGCCACCCAGTAGGGGGAGTAGTCGGTCAGGTAGAGACTGACGACGGCATAGGTGCTGCCCCAGAGCAGGGGGGCGAGCAGGGCGATCAGCAGCGGCATGGTTATCTCGTAACAAAGTATCTTTAAGTAAAGATACATTAGCCGCGAGTTGGTTTATTATCAAGTATCTTCATGTAAAGATAATGGAGCCCGAATGGAGAGTGATCATGTAGATCAGCTGCTGGCCCAGTGGGCCCGGCAGCGCCCGGACCTCGACTGCACCCCCATGGGGGTGCTGGGGCGGGTGGCGCGCATGGCGGCGATCGCCGGGCGCGAAGTGAGCGAGACCCTCAAGGAGTGCGGTCTGTTGGGGTCCGATTTCGATATCCTGGCGACCCTGCGTCGGGCCGGTGAGCCGCTGACCCCGACCGCGCTCTACCAGTCCGCCATGCTGAGTTCAGGGGCCATGACGGCCCGGCTCGACAAGCTGGAGCAGCGTGGCCTGATAAGACGTGAAGCCTCCCCCGATGACAGGCGCAGCCTGCTGGTCTGCCTGACGGAGCCGGGGCGGGAGCTGGTTGACCATGCGGTGGAACAGCACGTGGCGAACGAGCGCCGCCTGCTGGCCCCATTGAGCCTGGTCGAACAGGAGCAGCTGGCCGCCCTGCTCAAACGCTGGCTGCTGGAAAACGAATAAAAAAACGGGCCTGCGGGCCCGTTTTTGTTGGCATTGAGGCTGACTCAGTAGCCGCCTCTGGCATCCCTGACGGCAAGGCCAAGCTGCCATACCGCCATGGCGTAGTGGGTGCTGTGGTTGTAGCGGGTGATGGCGTAGAAGTTCGGCAAGCCGTACCAGTACTGGTAACCGGTGCCGACATCCAGACGCAGCAGGCTCGCCTCCTTGTGATTGCCAAGGGATCCGGTTGGGGTCAACCCGGCACCGCGCAGGGTGGCTACCGGGTAGCGGGTCTGGAAGCCGTGCTCATAGCCCGGAAGCTGTCCCTGACCGCGTACTGCCACCGGCTGCCCTTTCTCCCAGCCGTGGGCCTTGAAGTAGTTGGCCACGCTGCCGATGGCATCCACCGGATCCCACAGGTTGGTGTGGCCGTTGCCGTTGAAGTCCACCGCGTAGTTGCGAAAACTCGACGGCATGAACTGGCCGTAGCCCATGGCCCCGGCATAGGAACCCTTGGGTTCGGTGGGATCCATCCCTTCATCCCGGGTCATCACCAGGAAGGCTTCCAGCTCGCCGGTGAAGAAGTCGGCGCGGCGCGGGTAGTCAAATGCCAGGGTCGCCAGGGCGTCGAGAATGCGGGTTTTGCCCATCACCCGACCCCAGCGGGTTTCCACCCCGATGATGCCGACGATGATCTCGGGTGGCACCCCGTAGATCTGCTGCGCCCGGTTGAGTTCACTCTCGTATTCACGCCAGAAGTTGACGCCGTTCTGTACGTTGTCTGGAGTGATGAACTTGGCGCGGTAGCGGTTCCAGGCGCCGGTCGGACCGGTGGGCGGTCTGGTGGTGGGGGCCTGGGCGTCCATCAGCTTGATGATCCAGTCATAACGCTCGGCCTGGGCCAGTACCCGGTGCAGCTCGGCGCTGTCGAAGCCGTGCTTTTGCACCATCCGCTGCACGAAGTTGTCCACGTTGGAACGATTGGCGAAGTCCCCCTTGCTGACCCCGGGCTGGCTCACCTGCCCGTAGAAGGGTTTGCTCGGCGGCGTCTGGTTGATGAAGGCGCTGTTGGGTTGGGGTTTGACCACGGGCTTGGGCGCCGGCGTGCTGCTGCAGCCGTAGATCAGGGGAAACAGGGAGAGGACACAGACAAGGCGACGCATAGGGTTCTCGTGAGCCTGAAAAAGAGTGCCGTCATGGTAAAACATTGGCGTGCAGGCGCAAGTGCTCCGTGCCGGCGCGCCCCCGGGGATCCCGTCAGTGCAGGGTGTGGTAGCCGCTCCAGATCCGGGTCAGGGTCGTGATGGCACAGAGCAGGGCGAAACCGTAGGCCAGTGGCACGAAGGCGGCGGGCCAGAGGCACATGAGCACGAAGAGGGCGATGGTTTCGCTCCCCTCGGTGAGCCCGCCCAGATAGTAGAGGGATTTGTGGTGGTAGACGGGGCTCTCGATGCCCCGTTTGCCCGCCATGATGGCAAAGGCCAGAAAGCTCGATCCCGTGCCCATGAAGGCGAACAGCAGGGTGGCGGCGGCCAGGGCGTTGGCCGGGTCGGCGAGGGCAAAGCCCAGCACCACGGCGGCGTAGAAGATGAAATCCAGCGTGATGTCGAGAAACCCGCCGCAGTCGGTGATGCCCGTTTCCCGCGCCACGGCGCCATCCAGCCCGTCCAGCAGCCGGTTGAGCAGAATCGCCGCCAACGCCCACTGATAGCAGCCAAAGGCCAGCAGCGGCAGCGCCAGCATGCCGATGAGAAAGCCGGCGAGGCTCACCTGGTTGGCGCTCACCCCGGCCCGGCACAGTGGGAGGGCGAGCGCGGCGAGGGGGCGGCGGATAACCGGGATCAGGTGGCGATCAAACAAGGTGGTGCTCCTCTTCTGGGATGGCTGGGGGGATCAGCTGCAAGATGGTGCCCGGCGCGTCATCTTCGTCGTGGGTCACCAGAATGGCGGGGATGGCCAGTGCCTTGATCTGCGCGAACACCAGTTCACGAAAGGCGGCCCGCAGCGGCTTGTCGAGGCGGGAGAAGGGTTCGTCCAACAACAATGCCCTGGGCTCGGCCAGCAGGGCACGCAGCAGGCTGACGCGGGCTTTCTGGCCACCTGAGAGCGCCCCGGGCAGCTTGTCCACCTGAGCCTCCAACCCAACCTCGGCCAGCGCCTCGCGGGCCCGGGTCTGCCTTGCCGCCATCCCCTTGAGATGCGCCGGCATGCCGAACATCAGATTTTCGGCCACCGTCAGGTGGGCAAACAGCAGGTCATCCTGAAACAGGATGCCGACGCCCCTCTCCTGAGGGGGCAGCGGGGTGAGGCGACGTGCGCCGAGCAGGATGTCCCCGGTCAGCCGGATGGGCCCCCCGGGTGGCAGCACTCCCGCCAGCGCCGCCAGCAGGGAGCTCTTGCCACAGCCGCTCGGTCCCATCAGGGTGAGCACCTCGCCCGGGGCCACCCTGAGGGGAGGGAGCGTCAGCAGGGGGGCGCCGTCGAGGAAGAGGGTGAGTGCGGAGGTATGCAGCATCGGGTCAGGGCCTCAGAGCGGGGTTGATGCGCCGCGGCAGCCAGAGCGCCAGGGCATAGATGAAAAGGGGCAGCAGCAGTTGCAGCAGGCCGTAGAGCCCCGCCAGCCGCCGGTTGAGGCCGCTGCCGATGGCCACCGCCTCCGTGGTGATGGTGACGACCCGCCCGCCCCCGAACAGCAGGGTCGGCAGGTATTGGGCCAGGCTCACCGCCGCTCCGACACCGAAGGCGAACAACAGGGGACGGGCGAGCAGGGGACCCTTGACTCGCCACCAGGCCCCCCAGGGGCTGGCCCCGAGCGTGAGGGCCACCCGGGTGAGGCGCTCGTCGAACTGGCGATAGGGGCCGTGCAGGCAGAGATAGACGTATGGAAAGACGAAGATCAACTGGCTCCAGAGTACCCAGCCTGGGCCTATGCCAGTGAATCCCAGCCCGTCGGTCTGAAGGCGCAATCCAAACAGCAGGCTGGCCTGGGGCAGCAGCAGAGGCAGGCAGACAAGCCAGAGGGTGCGTGTGGCGCGGCGCGCAGGCAACGCCTCGAGGCAGAGCACCGCCAGCAGCAGGGAGAGCGCGGCGCAGAGCAGGGCCAGCCACAGACTCTGCCACAGCAGCGGGCCCAGGCTCGGCAGCAGAGCCTGCCAGTGGTGGCTGCTCCATTCGCTCGGCCAGAGGGCGGGAAAAGACCAGCGCCGGGTCAGGGACCAGAGCAGCAGGGCGGCGAGCACCAGCAGATTGGTCAGGAGCAGCCCCCACACGCCGATGCGGGCAATGAGTGCGGGCCAGGGCGAGGCGGGGGCGCGTCGCCCATCCAGCCAGCGAGCCTTGCCGAGGGTGAGGTGGGCCCGCTCCAGCAGCCTGAGGGCGCCAAGCAGCAGCAGGTTGAGGGCGAGCAGCAAGAGGGCGCCGCTGGCACTGGCGCCGCGCCAGGCGGGGTCGGCATCCTGATACCAGAGCCAGAGTCGCACCGCCAGGGGCGGCGGGGCATCCGGCCCCAGCAGCAGGGCGAGATCCACCACCGCCAGACCATAGGCGGCCACCGCGTAGAGGGGCAGTCGCAGGGCGGGCCAGAGGGCGGGCAGCAGCAGGCGCCACCAGATCCGGGGGGCACTGAAGCCGAGGCTGGCCCCCAGCCACTGCTGGCGCGCCACCTTGGCGGGATCCAGTGCCGCCAGCGCCATCAGCAGCAGGAAGGGGGTCTCCTTGAGGATGAGCACCACGATGAGGCCAAGCCCCCAGGGATCCTTGAGGGTTTGCCAGTCCGGGGGTTGATGGGTGAGGTCAAGCAGGGGGGCGACGAGGCGCAGCAGCCAGCCGGAGGGAGCGATCAGAAAGGCGATGCCGATGGCAAAGGCGACGTGGGGAAGCGCCAGCAGGGGGGAGAGCAGGCGGCGCAGCCAGCGCATCCAGGGACGCCCGTCCCCCTGGGCGAGCAGCAGGGCGGTGGCGCCGAGAGCCCCCAGGGTGGAGGCGCCCGCCACCCAGAGGCTCAACCCTGCGGAGTGCCAGAGTCCGGGCTGGGGGAGCAAGAGGGATAGATTGGCGGGGGCGAGCCCCTCGATGACCAGCAACAGCAGGCCCCCGGCGAGCGGGATTCCCAGCATCAAAAAGGGCAGCAGGAGGAGAAGAGGGGCGCGCACCTGCATGATGGATCAGTGGCCGTAGCGCTCGGCCCAGGCCGCTTCCAGCCGCGTCTGCCAGCTGGGATGGGGCTCTGCCACTCCCTTGAAGCGCAATGCCGGACGGGTCTGGCCTGGCAGCGCCTCCTGGCGCAGCACGCTGGGATCCCCCCAGAAGGCGGGGTCGCTCTTGCGCGCCTGGGCGGCGGGGCTCAGCAGGAAGTTGACCACCACCTTGGCCCCGGCCCGGGCGGAGGCATTGAAGGGGATGGCGAGGAAATGGCTGTTGGTGAGCGCCCCTTTTTCCATGGCGATGGCCTTGACGGTGGGGGGCAGGGTGCCGTTTTGCACCGAACTCTGGGCTTCCCCCGGGTTGAAGCTGATGGCCATGGCCAGCTCGCCGTCATCGAGCAACTGCCTGGTCTCGGCTGCGCCGGTGGGGAAGAGCCTGCCCTTTCGCCAGAGCGCGGGGTGAAGCTGGTCGAGCCAGGCCCAGAGAGGGGCGGTGATGCGAAGGAAGTCGGCATCGGTCGCCTCCCGATAGAGGGGCGCCGGATCCGGTGTCAGCTCCAGCAGGATCTGCTTGAGAAAGCTCGAGCCGTGAAACTGGGGAGGCTTGGGGTAGGTGAAGCGGCCGGGGTGAGCCTTGGCCCAGGCCAGCAGGGCGGCCGCCGAGATGGGAGGTGTGTCTACCTGGTCGTCATCCACCATCAGATTGAGCTGGCCTATGCCCCAGGGGGCCTCCAGCCCCTCGACCGGCACGGTGAAGTCCTCACTCACCGGCAGGGCGGTGTCCACCAGGACCATGTTGGGCAGCTCGTCGGTAAAGGGAGCCCCCAGCAGCCCCTGCTCCTTGAGCGCCTTGAAGTTCTCGCCGTTGACCCAGAGCAGGTCGATGGGGCCGTTCGACGTCTTGCCAGTCTGTTTGCCGGCCAGCAACTGGCTCACGCTCTGGGCGATGTCATCCACCTTCACCTGCACCAGCTCGACCTGGTACTGGCGAGCGATCTCCTGCCTGGCCCACACCAGGTAGGCGTTGATCTCGGGGCTGCCCCCCCAGGCGTTGAAGTAGACGGTCTGCCCCCTGGCGGCCAGCAAGGTCTGCTGCCACGATGCGTCATTGGCGTGGAGCGGGGAGGCCAGCAGCAGGGGGACAGCGGCTATCAGGGGACGGAGCAGGGCGCGAAGTCGGGTCTTGAACATGATGGTTGCCTCGTCAGAGTCAGGCGCCGCGGCGCCAGCGGTGATAACGGGCCAGCAGCGCCAGCAGGCGCCCGGGCTGGCGGGCACGGCGCCAGGCGCCAGCCACGTACTTGTTCCCCTCCATCAGGGTGGGGTAGGGGTGAACGGTGGCGAGGATCTTGCCAAGTCCCAGGCGGTGGCGCATGGCGAGAGCAAACTCGGCGATCCGCTCGCCGGCGTGAGCACCCACTATGGTGGCCCCGAGTATCCTGTCACGGCCCGGCACCGTCAGCACCTCGACAAAGCCCCCTGACTCGCCGTCGGTGATGGCTCTATCCAGCTCGGCCATCTCGAAGCGGGTCGACTCGAAGGGGATGCCTCGGGCATGAGCCTCTTTCTGGTTGAGGCCGACCCTGGCTATCTCCGGACTGGTATAGGTGGCCGCCGGCATGACCCTGTAGTCTGCCCGAAAGCGCCTGAACTGGCCAAAGAGGGCGTTGATGGCGGCATACCAGGCCTGATGGGCGGCAAAATGGGTGAACTGGTAGGGGCCGGCAACGTCCCCCACCGCCAGGATGCTGGGGTAGTTGGTGGTGAGGAAGCCGTCGATGGCCAGGGTGCCGTCGGGGGCCAGTTCAACCCCCAGCGCCTCCAGCCCGAAACCGCTCACGTTGGCCTCCCGGCCAAGGGCCAGCAGCAGCTGGTCCCCCTCAACCACCAGCGTCTCGTCCCCCCGGCGCAGGTGCAGCCGGATGGGCAGGTTGGTGTCTTTACCGTCCATATACCCGGCCGAGGTAGCCTGCCAGCCGAGGTGCAGGGTGACGCCGTCGTGCTCCAGCTGTGCGGCCAGGGCCCCGGCGACGTCCCTATCTTCCCGGGGCAGCAGCTGAGGGCCTTGCTCCACCAGGGTGACGGGGATACCGAGCAGGGCCAGGCTCTGGGCCAGCTCGCAGCCGATGGGGCCCCCTCCCAGCACCAGCAGATGGCGGGGGGGCTCGCGCAGTCGCTGCCAGAGGGTGTCGGAGGTGAGGTAGGGAACCCTGTCCAGCCCCGGCAGTGCGGGCACCCGGGGGCGGGCGCCGGTGGCGATCACGATATGACGGCTGGTCAGGCGCTTGCCGTTGACCTCCACCTCCCAGGGGGAGGTGACTCGCGCCCGCCCCTGGATGCACTCCACCCCAAGTCCTTCATAGCGCGCCACCGAGTCGTGGGGTTCGACCTCCTCGATGACCCGGGCGACCCGCGCCATCACGGCGGCGAAGTCGGCGCGGCTCTGGCTCGGGGTAAAACCAAGCTCCCCGGCCTTGCGCTGTTCAATGGCGAAGCGGGCGCTTCGGATCAGCGACTTGGAGGGGACGCAGCCGGTATGGAGGCAATCCCCTCCCATCCTGTGCTGCTCGATGAGGGCCACTCTGGCTTTCACCGCGGCGGCGATGTAGCTGGTGACCAGGCCTCCGGCGCCGGCACCTATCACCAGCAGGTTGTAGTCAAAGCGCGCAGGCTTGCGGTAGGGGGCGTGCAACCGGTAGAGGGCGAGACGGCGCTGCAAGGCACGCATCAGCCAGGGCATCAGGCCGAGCAGGGTCAGGGCGGCCAGCAGGCCGGGGGAGAAGAGGTTGCCTGTGCTGGTGAGGGTAGCCAGCTCGCTTCCCGCCAGCACGTAGACGAGGGTGCCCGGCAGCATGCCGAGCTGGCTGACCCAGTAGTAGGTGCTGACTCTGATGGGGGTGAGCCCCATCACCAGGTTGACCAGAAAGAAGGGGAAGAGGGGGATGAGGCGCAGGCTCAGCAGATAGAAGGCCCCCTCCTTTTGCATGCCGGCCTGAACGCTCGCCAGCTTGTCGCCAAAGCGTGTCTCGACCCAGTCCCGCAGCAGGAAGCGGGCGCTGAGAAAGGCCAGGGTGGCGCCGAGGGAGCTGGCAAAGGAGACCAGCAAGAGCCCCCACAGGATGCCGAAGACGGCGCTGCCCGCCAGGGTGAGCAGGGCCGCCCCCGGCAGGGAGAGGGCGGTGGTGAGCACATAGATCACCAGAAACAGCAGGCTGGCTGCGACAACATGGCGGTCGACCCAAAGGGCCAGGCGCGCCTGATGAGCCTGCAACTGGGTGAGGCTCAGATAGTGGTCAAGGTCGAGGGCAAAGAAGGTGCCGACCAGGACCCCCATCGCCAGCAACAGCAGCAGGCGTGCCCTGTTCATCCCTGCCCCTTGTCGAGGGGACTCTCGGGTTGCACCGGCAACTGGCAGAACCCCTGGGGAGCGATGTCGAGAGCGGCATTGAACTTGGCGGACATGTTCTGGAAGGCGATGAGGCCGGTG
Organism: Aeromonas sp. QDB30; assembly: GCF_027707645.1. Lineage (NCBI taxonomy): Bacteria > Pseudomonadati > Pseudomonadota > Gammaproteobacteria > Aeromonadales > Aeromonadaceae > Aeromonas > Aeromonas sp. QDB30. The sequence continues at coordinate 36,492 of NZ_JAPCIY010000019.1, forward strand.
AGCTCCACCAGGGCGTCGTCATCGAACCAGGGCTTGAGGCGGGCGGCCTGCTCGTCGCTCACGCCATCCAGCCCGGTCATGGCCTCGGCATAGTCCAGCACGGCCCGTTCCCGCTCGTCGAACAAGGGGCTGTCGCGCCACCGGGCCAGCGCCTCCACCTTGTCGCTGGAGCCTGCCCGCTTGACGAGGGTCATGGCGTTGATGTCGACACAGAAACGACACCAGTTGAGCTGGGAGACCCGCACCGTCACCAGGGAGCGCAGCACGGGGTCGATGGGGGAGCGCTTGCGGTTGATGACGCCGTAGAGGGTGGCGACCGCGGCGAACAGCCTGGGGGAGCGCCCCCAGCACTTGCCCGGGATCAGCACCTGACCGTAGTTGCGTTTCTGCAGCCAGAAGAAGGGGCGGATGAACCAGTCGTAGGCCCGGTCCGGTTTGACCTCAATGCGCATCTTGTTCCTCTTTGAGCTTCTCCATCTTGGGCTTGTAGGCCCCGCCCAGACGCTCGTTCAACCGATTCAGGAAATCGATGATCCGTGCCCGGTTGACCCCCAGATCGCTGCGCCCCTGGCGCGAGGCGGAGCGCATGTCGATACGGGTCTCTTTGGGCCCGGCAAAGACCCGCAGGGCCACGTCATCCTGAAACCCGAACCAGCCGGTGGTGACGACGGCATCGATACCCTCGCTGCCCGGGCGAACCTGCCAGCCCAGCTCCGTCATCAGTTCCTCGGCTTCCGCGAGCACTTCGACCGGGGATGCCCGGGTATAGAGAGGACCGGGGTTGCCTGGAAATAGTTGCAGGGGCGGGGGGGAGACCGGGAGATCCTCCGGGCTTCTGAGCAGCTCGGCCCACTGGAGCCGTGGCGGATGGTAGGGATCCGTGCTGACGTCGTTGGTGAGGGGGGAGCGCAACGCCTGGACGAGAAACAGCAGGGGCAACAGCAGGGGAGTTATGCCCCAGATATCCGGCCAGAGGTTGGTGGTGCGGCGATAGCGCCAGGGCAGGCGCAGCAGCAGCACGAGGCTGAGGAGGGCGCTGGCGAGACAGAGGATGAAGCCGAGCCACCAGGGCCAGAGATGGGCGCGGCTGCCAAGGGCCCCGCAAAGGGGCAATAGCCAGGTCAGCAGCGGCCACCACAAAGAGCTGTGCATATGAGGGATCCACGGGTCAGGATGGAACTATGCCCAGAAGGATAAACTTAATTGCCTGATAACGTTAGTAAATGATCATCAATCCCAGGCGTGCGGCTCAGAGAACCGATGGCCTCGTCGCCCTGGATCAGCTGCGATAGAGCACCTTGATGAGGTGGAAGCCGAACTTGGTGCGCACCGGCCCCAGCACGGTCAGCAACTCCCCCTTGAACACGGCATCGTCGAAGGACTTGACCATGTCCCCCTTGGAGAACTCTCCCAGATCGCCGCCACGCTTGCCGGAAGGGCAGGTGGAGAAACGCTTGGCCATCTGGCTGAAATCGGCGCCCTTGGCGAGCTTCTCCTTGATTTCCAGACACTGTTTCTCGGTCTTGACCAGGATGTGCTGGGCACAGGCTTTTTTCATCGGAATGCTCCTCGGCGAGGGGAAAGGGGGCGCAAGATTACTGCAATTGCGCCTCCGCGTCAGCCCCTCGGGCGCGAGACCCGGCTCCGGGGGCCGGCGGCCAGGGGGACCCTGGCCCGGGATTGCCAGAGGATCTCCAGCCCCAGCAGGGCATAGAGGCTCCAGATGGCCAGGGGGTTGAGCCAGTTGCCCCCCATCTGCAGGGTGGCCAGGGCTGCGCTCACCAGCAGCAGGACTATGCCGGGCAGGCGCCAGTGGGCAGACAGGGGAGCGAGCAGGGCCATGCCCAGCAGCAGGGCCAGGCCAAAGGGCAGATTGAGCGCAGTGAAGGCGAGGGCCTGCTGGCCGTTCATGCCGGTCAGCAAGGCCAGCAGGGCGCTGCAGCAGGCCAGGAAGGTGATGAACTCGAGTCGGTCGGCGATGTAGTCAGCCAGTTGTTCGCTACGTAGGTGCATGGGGTCTCTCCTGCGATGATTGGGATCAGTGTGGGACAGGCAGGAGCGCAGGGGCAGCGGGATAAATCGATTGAATTGAACGAAGCTTTAGTGCCATCTATTCAAGTGATTGATTTAAACTTATTTTCCTGTTCAATAGCAGGCAGGGCGGGGAAGAGGGCACGGAGCAAGTCGAGGGGGACGGGTTGACGAAACCCGCCGGATGCGGGGTGTCCGACAAGGGTTGTCGCGACGAGCCGGACCCTGCTGCCAGCCCAAGGCCGCCAGGGGAGATCCGGCGTGGCGGGGTCGGTGGTGGCGTTTTGTTCGCCCCTTGCCCGGATTGTGCGCAGTTTGGCTCCTCACACCCGGCTGGCTCCTTGCTGGGCCGAAGCGATCCCCGCACCGGGGGCGGCAGAGCGGCACGCAAAGGGGCCCCGAGCGTGGGATTTCGCCGTCGCGATTATGCTAGGATGAGCGGCACTCGCCCGGGATGAGTCTCGGTATCGTACTAAATAACACAATCTTTAAATCATGTTATTCGGGGAAAATGACGTTTGACAGGATGCTATCCTACTTTTCTCACCGGGAGCACTTCATCCGGGCGATCCCGTCGCCCCGGGCCCGGTCTCTTGCTGCTCGCCCTCGCTCTCTGGCTGATGGCGATGCCCGCCATGGCGGCCAAGTTGACCTACCAGATCAAGGGGGTCAGGGGAGAGCAGAAAGACAACGTCGAGGCCTACCTCAACGCCCTGCCCGTCTATCAGGAACGCCAGTACCGCCCCGCCCGCGCCAAGATCACCGAGAGCGTACAGAAGGCGCTGCAGGTCTATGGCTACTACCAGCCCAAGATCACTCTGAACCGCGACAAGAAGACGCCCGCCAAGGTGGTGATCGAGATTGAGCGGGGGGAACCCGTGATCATCTCGCGCCTCGACATCCTGCTGGAAGGGGATGCGGGGAGCGACGAGGTGTACAGCGAGCTGCTGGACAAGCTGCCCCTCAAGGAGGGAGATCCCCTCAACCACGGCAAATATGAATCCATCAAGGCGGATCTCGGCAGTCTGGGGCTGGCCCGCGGCTATTTTGACGCCAAGATCAGCAAGAGCCAGGTCAAGGTTTTCCCGGAACAGGGCAAGGCGGAGATCTACATCCTGTTTCGCTCCGGCCCGCGCTACCATTTCGGCGAGATCCGCTATGACGCGACGCCGGAGGCACTGCACCTTATTCGCCCGCTCATCAACATCAAGAGCGGCGACCCCTATCTGGCGATCCGTCTGGCGGAGATGTCCCAGGATGTCTCTTCCACCAAGCTGTTCAAGCAGGTGGACATCAAACCCCTGATCAGCCAGGCCGAGGGCAACCGGGTGCCGGTGCAGGTGACCCTCTCCAACCGGGTCGATCACGAGATTGAGACCGGTATCGGTTATGCCACGGACGTGGGGCCGCGCCTGAGTGCCACCTGGGAGAAACCCTGGGTGAACCGCTATGGTCACCGCCTCTCCAGCACCGCCAAGATCTCGGCGCCGGAAGCGGAGCTCAGCTTCGACTACCAGATCCCGGTGGGCAACCCGCTACGGGATTACTACTCCCTGCAGGCGGGCTATCAATACACCGACAACAACGACACCCGCTCCGATCTGGCCACCTTCGGGGTGCACCGCTGGACACGCCGACCGGAGAGCTGGGACAGAGACGTCTTTGTGCGCCTGGAGAACGAGCGCTACGTCCAGGGTCAGGACGAGGGGAACAGCCTGCTGCTGATCCCCGGCGTCTCCTGGTCACGGCTGCGGGTGCGCGGCGGTCTGGTGCCGGATTGGGGGGATCGCCAGCAACTGACGATGGAGTTCTCGAGCCCCTACTGGGGGTCCGATATCAGCTTCATGCGGGTGTGGGGGCGCAGCAAGTGGCTGCGCACCCTGGGCGAAGATCACCGTTTCCTGATGCGGGCCGAACAGGGGGCCATCGTCGGGGATGATTTCTCCCTGGTCCCCCCCTCCCTGCGCTTCTTCACCGGCGGCGATCAGACGGTCCGGGGTTACGGTTACGAGACCATTTCGCCACGGGGGGACGATGGCAAGCTGACCGGCGGGCGCTACGCAAGCGTCGGCAGCCTGGAGTACAACTACCGCTTCAGCGAGAAGTGGCTCGGCGCCCTGTTCGTGGACGCCGGGACCGCCACCGTCGACTACAGCGAGGCCTGGAAGATAGGCACCGGGGTCGGGGTGCGCTGGGTCACCCCCATCGGTCAGGTCAGGCTCGATCTGGCGGTGGGCATCTCCGAGGAGGACAAGCCGCTGCGGCTGCACTTCGCGCTGGGGCCGGAACTATGACCCGGCAACCAGGCGCACATCCTCTTCTTTCTCTTTTCTGGCCGCTGCGGCTGCTTTCCTTGCAGGGGTCTGCATCGTGATCTGGGTAAAACGCATTTTCTTGTGGCTCATGGGCCTCTTCTTCCTGCTGCTCATCGGCGTCAGCCTGTTGGGCTTCACCCATCAGGGCAACAAGTGGCTGTGGCAACAGGCCAGAGCCGCGCTGCCCTCCCTCAAGGGGGAGCTGGTGGCGGGGCAACTCGGGTATGGCTGGACCTTCGAAGGGGTTGGCTGGCGGGACGAGCTGGTGGATGTCACCGTGGAGCGGGCCGTGCTGGACTGGGATCTGGGCAAGCTCCTGCAGGGCAAGCTCTGGATCAAGTCTCTGGCGGTGACTCGCCCCGTTGTCCGGGTGGCGGAGTCCGAGCCGGTGCCGGAAGAGCCGTCGGAGCCCTTCGTCTGGCATCCGTTGCCGCTCAAAATCCAGGTCGACAGCCTCAAGGTTGCCGATCTCGATGTGGCGGTGCCCGGCGTGACGATCACCCTCAAGGATCTGGACATTGGCGCCGCCCTAGATCGCGCCGGGCTCATCGTGCGCGGCCCCGTGCTCGATGGCCTGAACGTGGTGCTGGCACCGTCCCCGGCGGAGGCGGCCAGTGACAAGGGCGCCAAACCGGCGGATGAGAAAAGCGCCACCCTGGCGGCCGGCGAGGGCAAGGCTGCCCCCGGTGACAAGATGCAGGCCGCAAGCAAGCCCGAGCCCATGGTGCTGCCGGCGGTGCGACTGCCTTTCCCCATCCAGCTGGAGGGGCTGAAAGCCACGGCGTTCCGTTATCAGCAAGGTGAGCTGGTGGAGGGGCTAGACAACCTCTTGCTGTCGGCCACCGCCGAGGAGGAGCGCATCGACATCCGGGAGCTCTCCTTGCGCCATGCCATGGCGGATCTGACCTTGAGTGGTCAGGTGCGCCTGCACGAGGATTACCCCCTCGCCCTGACTCTGGATGCCAAGGCGCGTCAAGGGCTGCTGGACGGGGAGCTCAAGGGGGAGCAGGTCAATCTCGTCCTGGACGGTTCTGTGGGCAAGCTTGGGCTGGCACTCAAGGCCAAGGGGCCGGTGGGCGCCAATCTCAAAGGATCCCTCGCGGCCCTCGACCCGGATCTGCCCTTCGATCTGGCGCTGGACTGGAAGAGCCTCTCCTGGCCCCTGCACAAGCCCGCCAAGGATGAGCCCAGCTATCGGCTGGACAAGGGCACCCTGAGCGCCAAGGGCAAGCTCTCCGGTTACCAGTTTGCGCTCAACACCGCCGGCAAGGGGACCGATGTGCCCCCCTTCAAGGTGGCGCTCTCGGGCAAGGGGGATCTCAACCAGCTGAGCCGCATCGAGCTGCTGCTGGGGGCCCTCAAGGGGGAGCTCAAGGTCGACGGCAAGCTGGCCTGGAGCAAGGGGGTCCAGTGGCAGGGGACGACCGAATTCAAGGGGATCAACCCGGCGGAGCTGGTGCCCGAGATCAAGGGGGTACTGGCGGGCAAGATCACCAGTCGCTTCGATCTGGATGAGGCGGGCCACTGGCAGCTGGTCCTGCCCGAGCTCAAGGTGGATGGCAAGCTCAACCAGTATCCCCTGGCCTTGCAGGGCAGGCTCAGCGGCAACGACAAGATGGAGTGGACCATCCCGGCCCTGGCGCTGCAAAGCGGCCCCAACCGGCTGCAGGCCAAAGGCTCGCTCACGACCCAGGCCTGGAAGCTGGATGCGGATCTGGATGCGCCCAAGCTTGGGGGTATCTACCCGGGTCTGGGAGGGGACATCAAGGGCCAGGTGCGCGTCACCGGCAACCAGCAGGCGCCGCGCGTGAATGCCGATCTGGTGTCGGGCCGACTCGCCTACGCGGGCACCGTCCTCAAGGAGACCGTCATCAGGGCCAACGCCCTGGTCGGGGAGAAGCCCGCCGGTGAGGTGGCGGTGACGGTGGCGAGCCTGGCGCAGGGGGAGACCAAGCTCTCGCAAATCGCCCTGAACCTGAGCGGCGATCTCGAGCGCCACGGGCTCACCTTGACCATGAAGGGGGATCCCCTGGCGGCAGACCTCAGCCTGAATGGCAGCCTGCGCGGTGACCGCTGGCGTGGCGCCCTTGCCGAGCTGAAGATCAAGACCCCCCTCAAGCGCTGGGCGCTGACCGCCCCCTGGTCTCTGGACCTGGATCTGCCGAAACAGCAGCTGACCATGGGGGATCTCTGCCTCGCGTCCCAGAAGGCCAGTCTCTGCGTCAAGGGGAGCCGGATAGCCCAGTCCCAGGGCAATCTGGAATTTGCCCTGAACGAATTTGATCTCAAGCGGCTGCGCCCCTGGTTGCCGGACAATTTCCGCTGGCAGGCGGTGCTGTCGGCCGACGGGCGCGCCAGCTGGCGCGGCAACCAGCCGACCCTGCACGCCACCGTGCGCACCACGCCTGGGACCTTCGTCGCAGACGAACTCAAGACCGACTACCAGCGCCTCGAGCTCGGGATCGACTTCGAGCGCCAGCAGGCCGCCATCCGGGTCGATTTCGCCTCCGAGCAGATCGGCAACATCGACACCGATCTGCTGATCCGGGATCCCGCCGGACGCGGCAACCTCGGCGGTCAACTCAGGTTTGACGATCTGAAGCTGGCGACCTTTGCGCCCCTCATTCCCGAAGTGCGCTCCCTGCAAGGGGTCATCTCGGCGGATGCCCGCTTCGACGGTACCCTGGCTGCCCCCCTGCTGTATGGCGAGCTGAGCCTGAAGGAGGGGGAGGTTCAGACCCACTCCGACATGGTGACCCTCTCCAAGCTGGTGACCCGCCTCAAGATAGAAGGCAACCGGGCCGAACTCGACGGCTCCATGATGGTGGGCAAGGGCCCCCTGGTGCTGGGGGGCTGGCTGAGCTGGGCCCAGCAGCCGGTGACTGGCAGCCTCACTATTCAGGGCAAGGAGCTGGAAGCCCAGTACCCGGGCATGGGCCGGGTCAGGGTGACACCTGACATCGCCATCTCTCTCGGGGAGGAGACCAGGGTGACCGGGCAGGTGGACATCCCCTGGTCGCGCATCCTGGTCAAGAGCCTGCCAGACAGCGCGGTAGCGGTCTCCGATGATGTCACCGTCATCTACGACGATCTGCCGCCGGTCCCCAAGGCGGCACCGCTGCCCATGGAGATCAGGCTCGCCATCCGGCTCGGGGACGACGTCCGCCTTGAAGCCATGGGACTCAAGACCAAGGTGGGAGGGGCCCTCAACATTCGCCAGGATCCCTCCAAGCCGCTCTCGGGCAACGGGCAACTGGAGCTCAGGGACGGGCGCTTCAAGGCCTATGGCCAGAACCTCATCATCAAGGAGGGGCGGATCCTCTTCTCCGGCCCCATCGATCAGCCCTATCTCAACATCGAGACCTATCGGGATCCGGACACCATCGAGGACAACGTGACCGTCGGGGTGCGGGTGACGGGGCCGGCCGCCAAGCCGAAGATCACTGTCTATTCCGAACCGCAGATGGCGCAGTCCGAACAGCTCTCCTATCTGTTGCGGGGCAAGGGATTGCAGACCAGCGGCGAGGATGGCGGCTTCAACGGCCTGCTGGTGTCGGGGGCCGTGAGCCAGGCGAGCGGCGTGGTCTCCAGCATCGGGGAGTCCCTCGGCATGAGCGACGTGGCCCTCGATACAGCAGGCAGTGGCGATGACACCCAGGTGACCCTGTCGGCCTACCTGCTGCCCGGCTTGCAGTTCCAGTACGGGGTCGGGGTGTTCAGCCCCATCGCCGAATTCAAGCTGCGCTACGAGCTGATGCCAAGGCTCTATCTGCAGGCCATGAGCGGGGTGGCCCAGGCGGTGGATATCTTCTATCGCTTCACCCTGTAAGGGGGGGCGGATGACAAGACAGATGCCTGGGGGGACGCTTATCCCCCTCTGCCCGACCTGCTGATGACAGCTGTCGCCAGCAGGTTCGGGGTGAGAGCGTGCATATATTGACGGGAGGCCTGGCCTCCCGTTTTTTTGTAGAGAAGAAGGGGATTTGTGGAAGGCAGAAAAGCGAAAACCCGGCACAAGGCCGGGCTTTCTGAAAGATGGTGGAGGGAGAAGGATTCGAACCTTCGAAGGCAGAGCCGTCAGATTTACAGTCTGATCCCTTTGGCCGCTCGGGAACCCCTCCCCAAGTGCGAGGCGCATACTAACAGATCTGTCGCGCTTGTGAACCCCTCTGCTGGGATTTTTAATGCTTAAAGGATCGGGTTGATGGCCGATAAGCAATGAAACCTTCATTTCCAAGATTTATCTCATGCTGCCCAGTGCGATTCGTGACCGCTTGCTCGTGGATGAGGCCCAGTTGGGCCAACGGCTCAACCAGGATCTCCGTTCGGGGGACCGTGCCGACTTCAGGCTGCATCTGGCGCTGCTGACTGATGCAGTGGAAGAGCAGCCCTGGTTTGATGCCCCGCCCAAGCCTGCGTCGGGTGAGCTGGATTGGCGCTCCCGTTTCGGTCTGATGCCCCGGGCGTCCCTGCAAGGCGGGGTGGAAGAGATCGATGCCACCAGCCTCAACGAGCGTCTGCAACAAGGCGGGTGCATGACGGATGTGAGACTCTGGCTGGCGCTGCGCTCCCCGCCACTGGTGAGCCGAACGCCCGCGCTGGATCCCGCGGTGTACGACAACCTCTCGGCACTGGGTCGCGAGCGCTGGCAGGCCCGACCTATGGGCGCTGACCCCAGGGAGGAGGCTCCGCTGATGATGCTGCCGCTGCTCGATGAGCTTGCGCAAGGGGTGGATGCCAGACTGCGCTGGCTGGGGTGACGGCACGGTAGAATGCAAAAAGGCGGGATAACCCGCCTTTTGCTTTATGAGTGGTGAACCTTGTCAGGCGTCTGCTTCGTCCGGTTGGGGCACTTCCTTGCCGGCGGCACGACGGGCGATGGGTTTTTCCGTGTGACGGTTGAGCTGGCGTTCCAGCTTCTGGCCCAGGTCCGTGATGGCAGCATAGAGATCCTCGTGCTCTGCCTGCGCAAACAGTTTGCCGTTGGGAATGCCGATAGTGGCTTCGACGATATACATCAAACGCTCTTTGGAGATGATCACATGGGGTGTGATAAGAGGCACCTGAAGACGCTCGAGCTTTTCAAAACGGGATTCAATGCGCTCGCGGATGGCTGGGGTGATGTCGATGATTTTACTGGTCATTTCGATTTTCATAATGGCCCCCTTCGGGTCGTCTTGCTTGTGTCTTCACCTCCAGATTACCCATGTCGCCAAATCAAAATGTGATCTGTGTCACGAAAAATACCCTTGGGAATCCCGCTGTCCATAAATTGTGAGCTTTTCCCGTTTCATGCCAAAAACCGCTTGAGCTCAGTGAAACAGGCAGGCAGTATCAGCAAATAGGATCGTTTCTGTCCCCCCTCGGCAGCGCCTTGTGTCGACCCGATGTTTGGTTTTTGCCGCATAGTCTCGAATTTTCTCCACCCACATCGCCTCATCGCATCGCAAAATCATTGCCATGCGCCGGTGGAGATATGCGCGCAAACGGATATGCTTTTCTGCAGGAGTCGGGGTGGATAACGTGGTTGTAGTGGTTGGAGTCGTAGATGAAGCAGCAAGCCACCCAGATGATGTGGTTTTATGATCGGCAGCATGGGCAATGGAGCCTGTCTGATCATGTCTCTTGTGAACCCTGGGCAGGGGAGGAAGCCCACCCCTGGGCCACCCAACTTGAGCGGGAAGATGAAGCGGGTTTCGCCGATTTTCTTGCAAGACTCCACGATTCCTGCCAGCCAGGCCAGTTCATCGGCCACCTGCGCGATGAGGACGGCAAGGTACACCATGCGCTCTGGTACGGTCAGTATGTGCCTGCACAGGGGCTCTGTTGTGGCTGGCTTGCCCCCCTCGAAATGATGCATCGCGAGATGGATCGCGCCAACTCCCCCGCAGGCGTGACACCGCCGCTTCCCATGTTGCAGGCCCCCTTGCTGGCCAAGCTGGCGCAGGCGCTCTCCGCCAAGACGGGGCTCGATTTTTGCCAGACCCTGGTCAACGAGCTGGCCCATATCCTGGGAGCCACTGCCGTCTGGCTGACGGAGCGGGTTGGTCTCGACAGGCTGAGAGTGCTGGCGAGCCACGGCATCGACGTCAAGGAGTATGCCCTCTGTGACATGCCCTGCCAGCAGCTCTATCGCCAGGGGCCCTCCAGCGCGGTCCCCGTGAGTGAACCCCTGACCGGGTATCCTGACCTGCCCCCGGGCCAGCACTATTACGCCCAGCCGCTGCTCGATCGCAACGGTCAGATCCTGGGTCATCTCGCCCTGTTGTTCCCGAGCCAGACCCGGACCACGGATCTGGATTCCGTCCTGACCATCTTCTCGGTGCGCATGGTGGCCGAGCTGGAGCGCCTGCAGAGCGATGCCCTGATGCGGCTGTCTGCGGTGGCCTTTGAAACTCACGAAGGGATCATCATCACGGATCCCGAGTTCAAGATCCTGCGGGTCAATTACGCCTTCAGCCAGATCACCGGCTTTGACAACCAGGGGGTGATTGGTCTGCATCTTGGCAACGATCTCTGGTCGGGGCTGGGAGGCCTGGGTTACGAGCTCAACGCCCTGGATCGCTGGCAGGGGGAAACCCTGCGCCTGCACGCCGACGGTCACGCCTATCCCCAGTGGGAGATCGTCACGCCGGTGCAGGATGAAAAAGGGGGGATCAGCCACTATGTCATCTTCTTCGAGGATATTTCCGAGCGCAAGGCGGCGGAGCGCCGCATTCAGGATCTCGCCTTCTATGACGAGCTGACCGGCCTGCCCAATCGCCGTCAGTTGCACGAAACCCTGACCCAGGCGTTCACCGATGCAAATCGCAGTCACCTTATAGGGGCCCTGCTGTTCATCGATCTCGACCACTTCAAGACCATCAATGATTCCCTGGGTCACGCCACTGGCGACTGGCTGCTCAAGGAGGTGGCCAGCCGTCTCAAGCGGCTGGTGCGCCAGGGGGATTGTCTGGCCCGTCTCGGCGGCGACGAGTTCGTGTTGTTGCTGCCAGCGCTTTCCATCAGCCCGCCCCAGGCGGAGATGCAGGCCGACCTCATCGCGGAGCGGCTCATCGGGGAGATCGCCGCTCCCTATGATTTCAGAGGCCAGGTGCTGCACATCGGCGCCAGTGTCGGCATCACCCTCTTCCCCGGTCGGGAGCAGGAGGCGGGGGATCTGCTCAAGCAGGCTGACACCGCCATGTATCAGGCGAAATCGGCGGGCCGCAAGACCCGGCGCTTCTTCGATGCCTCCATGCAGTTGCAGGCCGACCGGCGTCTGCACATTCACAACGAGCTGCGCAGTGCCCTCGACAATGGGGAACTGACTCTCCACTACCAGCCCCAGCACATGGTGGCGGGGGGGGAGATCATCGGTGTCGAGGCACTGATCCGCTGGCAACCTCCCGGGCGTGCCCTGGTGTCGCCTGCCGAGTTCATCCCCATTGCCGAGGAAACGGATCTCATTGTCGACATCGGCAACTGGGTATTGCACGAAGCCTGTACCCAGTACGTCTCCTGGGAGGAGAGCGGGATCCACGTCCCCCAGCTCTCGGTCAACGTGAGTGCCAAACAGTTCCATGCTCCCGACTTTGTCGATCGCATTCACGACGTGCTGGCGGCCACCGGCATGGATCCCGCCTGCCTCAACCTGGAGATCACCGAGTCGGTGGTGCTGGGTCATGCGGAAGACACCATCAGCAAGATGGCGGAACTCAAGACCTTGGGCATCAGCTTTGCCATCGATGACTTCGGGGCGGGGTACTCTTCCCTGAGCTACCTCAAGCGGCTGCCGGCGGACGAGCTCAAGATCGACCGCTCTTTCATCCAGGACATTCCCAAGGATGGTGACAACATGGCCATCGTCGAGGCCGTGATCGCCATGGCCCGCCACATGGGGTTCAACGTGACGGCGGAGGGAGTGGAGTCCCGCCAGCAACTGGAGTTTCTGCAGGCGCAGGGCTGCCATTTCTTCCAGGGATACCTCGCCTCCAAGCCGCTCCCTGTTCCCTACCTTGAACGCTATGTCAGCCGCCAGGTACGCGGTGATCGCCCCGTCTGCACCGATAAAAATAGTGTGGCGTAGCCCCCGTGCTTAGCGGGTAGAATGAAGGTATGTCACCACCGCCCTTTGGCGGTGGTTATGCCTTCAAGGGGAGAATGCCATTCGTGAAAGTCGTGCAGGGAATCATCTTGTCTGCGCTCTGGATGCCGGGGCTGTTGGCTCCTGCCTTCGCGCAGACCATGGAGCAGTCTCTCTATCGCCAGGCCCATGAGGCCGTGCGTGCCAATGATCAGGTCAAATTCAGCCAGCTTCGGGCACGCCTGATCCACTATCCGCTGTTGCCCTATCTGGATTACTACCAGCTTGCGTTCCGTCCCGGGGCGGCAGACTACAACGATGTGACCCGCTTCATCCGCCAGCACGGGGACACCCCCCAGTCCAACCGGCTCGAGCGCAGCTATCTCACCTATCTTGCCCAGAGCCAGCAGTGGTCCCAGTTCCTGCGCTTCTATCCGGCCAAGCCAAGCTCCACCGATCTGCTCTGTCAGCACTATCAGGCCCGCTACTACACGGGGCACCAGAGTGAAGCCCTGCAGGAGGCAGGCAAGCTCTGGTTGAGCGGTCAATCCAGGCCCGATGCCTGCGATCCCCTGTTCCAGCTCTGGCAGCAGGCGGGTCTGCGTACTCAGGAGAAGATCTGGGAGCGCATGAACCTGGCTTTCGAGGCCCAGAACCCCAACCTCATTCGCCACCTCGGGGCCCAGCTCGGCAGCGGCATGAAGGGGTATGGCGATCAGATGATCGCCCTGTATGACCAACCCGTGCGGGCGATGAATCCGGCCAACTTCACGGCGGCGCCCCCGTCGCGGCATCTGCTCTCCCTGGGGCTGGCCCGCTACGCCAATCAGGAGCCCGACGCGGTTCTGCGCCAGCTGGGGGAGATGGCCCGTCGCTTCGGCCTGAACCATGCCGAGGTGAATCGGGTGGAGAAGGCGGCCGCCCGCCGCCTGTTGCTGGACCGCTCTTCTGACCAGCGCGCCTGGCTGGATACGGCCCTGGTGCGGCTCAAGGATCCGGAGCTGGTGGAGCTGCGGGCCCGTCTTGCCATCTGGGAGCAGGATTGGCGCGGCCTCGAAGGCTGGGTCAAGCGGATGCCCATGGGGCTGCAAAAAGAGGATCGCTGGCGTTATTGGATGGCGCGCTCGCTGGAGAAACAGGGGCGGCAGAAACCGGCGCGGGACCTCTATCTCGAGACTGCGAACCTGCGCGGCTTCTACGGCTTCATGGCGGCCCAGCGCATCGGTGTGCCCTATCGCATGAAGAACCAGAGCGTGGCGCACAAGGTGCCGGACTGGCAAAGTGCCAGTCGCCGTTGGCCCTTCCTGCTGCGGGTGCGTGAACTGCTGGCGATGAACGAGATCACGGCGGCCCGCTCTGAGTGGATCCACAACATGGATCGCAACAGCGTGGCCCAGCGTCTGGAGTTTGGTCACATCGCCCTCAACCAGGGCTGGCACGAGCTGGCGATCCTCTCCAGCATCCGTGCCGAGGCCTGGGATGCGCTGGATCTGCGCTTCCCGCTGCCCCTCAAGCGCACCTTCTCCCAGATGGCACAAGAGCGCACCATGAACACCAGTCTGCTCTACGCCATCTCCCGTCAGGAGAGCGCACTCTATCCCCTGGCCCAGTCACCGGTCGGGGCGCGGGGGTTGATGCAGCTGATGCCTGCCACCGCGAAAGAGACGGCCGGCAAGCTTGGGGTGCCCTATCGCAACGAGCAGCAACTGTTCGACCCGGCCATGAACATTCGTCTTGGCAGCGCCTACCTCAAGCGCCTGCTGGATGTGTATGACGGCAACCGGATCCTGGCGGCGGCGGCCTACAATGCGGGTCCTGGCCGGGTCAAGCGCTGGCGCGAGCAGAGCGACAACAAGCCGATGGATGTCTGGGTGGAGAGCATCCCCTATCGGGAGACGCGCAACTATGTCCAGAACGTGCTCTCTTTCGATCTCATCTATCAACACAAGCTGCAGCAGCCTTTGCGTTTCATGTCGGAACGCGAGCTGAATCACGCCTATTGAGTTCGGGGGCAGTCGTTGTCGCGGCTGCCTCCCATTCTTGCCCCAGAATGGTTATCATCCCTTAAGCTTTGTTACAAAAGGAAACCTGCCAGGTGATCGGGCGCCGCGTCTTGGTCTGTCAGGTTCGATACAATGCCCGATCATCACTGACAGGCTTTTCCAACAAAGGAATCGAGAGTGGCAACGATCAAAGATGTGTCTCAGCTGGCGAATGTCTCCATTTCGACAGTGTCTCGAGTGATCAACAACACGGCGCAGGTGGCGCCCGAGAAGCGCGAGGCTGTCCTCGCGGCCATGAAGGAGCTCAGCTTTCGTCCAAACAGCTTCGCCCAGGCCCTGGTGAGCAAACGCTCCAACTGTATCGGTGTGCTGGTGGGGGATCTGTGTGGCGGCCCCTTCTTCGCTCAGATGATGCGCGGCATCGAAAGCATGGTCGACAAGGCGAACAAGTTCACCATCGTGGTGTCCGGCAACCACGACGCGGCCCGTGAGCGGCACGCCATCCAGGCGCTGCTGCAGCGCCAGTGTGATGCCCTGATCCTTCACAGCAAGGCGCTGCCTGACGAAGAGCTCAGCGAGCTGGCGTCGGGCACGACCCCCATCGTCTTCATCAACCGTCAGGTGCCAGGCTGCGAGGATCGCTGCGTCTGGCTGGACAACCAGGCCGGCATCACCACGGCTTGCCAGCATCTGCTGGACGCGGGACATCGCAAGATTGCCTTCGTCACCTCCGATGACGAGGAGTTTGTGGATGGTCAGCAGCGGATGGCCGGCTATCGCTTCGCCCTGCAACTGGCAGGTATCGAGCTGGATCCTGCCCTCATCGGCCGTGCCTATGCCGATGAAAAAGGTGGCTATGTGGCCATGAGCGAGCTGCTGGCGCGCGGCGTCGAGTTCAGCGCTGTGCTTGGTTTCAACGATGCCATGGTGGCGGGGGCCATCTCCTGTCTGCTGGAGCGGGGTTACAAGATCCCCCAGCAGGTCTCTGTGGTCGGTTTTGATGATATCCCCTATGCCCGATACATCTATCCCAAGCTCACCACGGTACGTTACCCCATCGAGGAGATGGGAGAGCGGGCAGCTGAGCTGGCCCTGAGGCTGCTGGATCACAAGCCGGTAGAGGGATTGGCGCTCAAATTCGAAGCCGAACTGGTACGGCGGGAATCTGTGGCCTGAGTCATGAAGTTGGCCCCGTGCGGGTCGACTTTTTTGCAAAACAGTGAAAGCGCTTTCAGAAATCCTTTTCAACTGTGATCCGCTTCAAAGCTTTTTGACCGCGCTGCCACTAGGATAGGCCCACGAATTAGGAGCGTGCGCTCCCGATTTTCCCGCTGTGGGAGGTAACCGGTTAATCCGGCTATTTCCTTCGTTACTTTCGACGGTCATCATTGGATGGCCGTTTTTTTTGTCAGGATCCGGGTATGACGAACGAATTTGAGTATCAGACGGGTATCGTGGGCGCCGGCTGGCTGGGGTTGCCCCTGGCCAGGGCATTGCAAGAGCAGGGGCAATCTGTCGCGGTGACGGTCAGTACGGCCGAAAAGGCTGAACGGCTGCGGGGGGAGGGTATTGCCGCCTGGCCGCTGTTGCTTACCCCTGACATGGGATCACTGCCTTTTCGCTGTCATGACCTGGTGATCTGTGTGCCCCCCAGCAAGACCGGGGATTACCCGGCGTCCGTGGCCAGCTTGTGTCGACAGGCGAGGGAGGGGGGGGTTCAGAGGGTTCTGTTTATCAGCGCGACTTCGGTCTGGGGGGCCGGACAGGGGGAGGAGGATACGCCCGCTCCAGTCCATGACAGAGGCTTGCGGATGCGGGCGGCCGAGCTTGCCGTGCTGGAAGGGCATGTTGACTGCGCCATGATCTTGCGCCCGGCCGGACTCTATGGTCCTGACCGTCACCCCGGCCGTTTTCTGGCGGGCAAGACGCTGGCCGGGGGAGGCCAGGCTGTGAACCTGGTGCATCTGGACGACGTGGTAGCCGCCTGTGAGCTGATGCTGGCCCGGGGGCAGGATGGGGATGCCTACAATCTGAGTGCCCCCGTCCACCCGCGCCGGGAGCAGCTCTACCCCTTCGCGAGCCGCCTGCTCGGGCTGGTGCCGCCGCAGTTCGTTGAGCCGGCGGGGGAGTTTGCTCCCATCGAAGGTCAGCGCATCTGCCAGCAGCTTGGTTTCGTCTATCGCTGGCCGGATCCGGCCCACTGGTTTGCGGACGGTGCGGCCTTGAAGGGCTGAACGGGTCGTCGCCATCCGGGCCCCGGAGTCGGTCATCTGGCGTGCAAACCAGATACGGCGCGCGCTCCGGGACAATTGAGGTTTGCCAAGGGGGGGATCGCCCCCTATCATGCCGCCATCCATGATAAAGAGAGCGGTAATGATGGAAGAGACCAAGCGCCACCCCGATGGGGAGCTGTTGCTGAGAACCCTGGCAATGCCAGCCGATACCAACCCCAATGGCGATATCTTCGGCGGGTGGATTATGTCCCAGATGGATATAGGTGGGGGCATCATGGCCAAGGAGCTGGCAAAAGGGCGCATCTGTACCGTCTCGGTGGAGGGGATGACCTTCCACAGCCCGGTCAAGGTGGGTGACGTGGTGTGCTGTTACGGTCGCTGCCTCAAGATTGGTCGCAGCTCCATGCGACTCAAGCTGGAGGTCTGGGTCAAGCCGGTATTGCGGGAGAACGAAGCCCAGCGGTACTGCGTGACCGAGGGCGTCTTCACCTATGTGGCCATCGACGATCAGGGCAAATCCCGCCCCGTCCCGGTCTGAGTCTGCTCAGATGAGCCGGGCATTGATGATGGATATTTCCTGCTCAAGCCCGGTTTTTTGCCGTATCATGCGCTCCAGCATCTCTTCCGACCCCACGCACTGCCGGGTGTCGAACAGACAGAGATCACATTGGGGATCCCGCCTGATTTGATAGACGGTGGAAAGCTCCACTTGATGACAGGTTCCCTGTTGATCGTAAAATGTCACGCGGTACTGGTGCTGTCTCGCCATCGTTGAATTCCTTCTGGATGAGTCGGGCCGGACACGAATAATGAGACTAGTCGGCGACCGTGGCCTGTGTGAGGGCCATGTCGTCTTGCAGAGGCAGGTGATTGTTAGCCAATGAAAAATAGTTATCGGATTCTGGGAACGTCCCTGCTGACGTTGGGGCTGGTCGGTTGCTTCGAGGTACCGGATCAAGATCATCTGGTGACTGCGGCAGGTATCATACCTGGCGCAAGCTGTGACAGACCACCTCTGGTGGCGCTCGCCTCCACGGCCTTGCCGAGGGAGTTTGGCATCACCGTCTGGAACCTCTACAAGGGACAACGCAAGAACTGGCGGGAAGGGCTGGATGAGTATGCCAAGTCCCAGGATCTGGTGCTGCTGCAAGAGTCGGCGACCCGGCCCGAGATGCTGGACTGGCTGAAGAGAGGCGATTTCCAGTGGCAGCAGTTGCAGGCCTTCACCCAGGGAGGTGTCTCCTTTGGCGTGATGACAGTGGCGAAAACGCCGCAGGCGTTTGTTTGTGGCGTCCGTTCCCCCGAACCCCTGCTGCGTATCCCCAAGTCAGGTCTGGTCAGTCTCTATCCCTTGCAGGGGGATCCTGACGGCGTGCTGGTGGTGAATCTCCATGCGGTCAATTTCGAACTGGGCATGGCGACCTTCCGCGAGCAGCTCAACGATCTGACTGCGTTGATCCATCGCCACCAGGGGCCGGTCATCCTGGGCGGCGATTTCAACACCTGGAGCGACAAGCGCGCGTTCTGGTTGAACAAGCTGGTGGGCGAGCTTGGCCTGCAGGAGGCCATACCTGTGCCTGATCTGCGTCGCACCGCTTTTGGCCGCCCGCTGGATCACCTCTACTATCGCAATCTGGATCTGGTGGAGGTGAGTTCACCTGCTACCGATGCCTCTGACCACAACCCCATTCTGGCGCGCTTTGCGGCCCAGGCTATCACTCCCTGAGTCATCCCTCAGGGGAGAGCGGAGTCGCCGCTGGTTCATGCAGACAAAAAAATACCCCGCATCAAGCGGGGTATTTTTTGGATTGCGACGAGCGATCAGCTGTTGTTCTTCACGAACAGGGTCAACTCCTGACCCGGCTTGAGATAGTCACTCTTGCCGAGCTGGTTCCAGCGCATCACATCGTTGACGGCGACCTGGAAGCGGGCTGCGATGGAGGAGAGGGAATCACCGCGGCGCACCTGATAGACCATGGACTTGTTGCTGCTCTTGCCCTGCTTGGGCCAGACCACCAGCTTCATGCCAGGCTTGAGGGCCGACTTGGCGTTCAGGCCGTTCCACTTGGCCAGGTCGGCGTGGGTGACCCCGTGTGCCTGGCTGATGCTCCACAGGTTGTCACCGGAGCGCACCTGATAGTTCACCTTGCCACCACTGCGGCTGGCGAGCTGCTGCGGCTTGCTCTGGGCAACCTGGGTTGCGCGCCCGCCATTGGGGATGATCAGGCTCTGGCCACGGCGCAGGTTGTTGCCACGCATGTTATTGGCCAGCTTGAGCTGTTGCACGGTCACCCCGTGATTCTGGGCGATCCGTGACAGCGTATCACCACTGGTGACCTGATAGGAGCGCACGCCACGGGTACGTTCACGCTGGGGCAGATCGGCCAGGGCCAGCTCCAGGGTGTCGGCGTACTCGACGGGGACCAGCAGGTTGTAAGGGCCCTGCGGCGAGGTCATGCCACGCTTGAGCGCAGGATTGAGCGCCTTGAGCTGGGAGGCGGAAACACCAGCCAGCTGGGCGGCCACGTTCAAATCAATCTGGCCACCGGTATTGATGGTTCGCAATTGCGGCTTGTTGGCCAGCACCGGCAGGGTGACATTGTATTTGTCCGCATTGCGGATCATGTCGGCCATGGCCAGGATCTTGGGCACATACATCCGGGTTTCGCGGGGCAGGTCCAGCGACCAGTAGTCGGTCGGACGACCAGCCCGTTCGTTGCGGGTGATGGCGTTGCGCACCCGACCTTCACCGGCATTGTAAGCGGCCAGGGTCTGCAGCCAGTCACCGTCGAAGAACCGGTTCAGGTACTCCAGGTAATCCAGTGCGGCATTGGTGGATGCCAGGACATCGCGTCGACCGTCGTACCAGTTGTCGTGGCGCAGGCCGAAATTCTTGCCGGTTGCAGGAACGAACTGCCAAAGACCGACCGCATTGCTGCGGGAGCGGGCATTGGGATCGAACATGCTCTCGATCATGGGGATGGTAATAAGCTCCATTGGCAGCTCACGCCGTTCGATTTCCTCTACCATCAGATACAGGTAGGGCTCAGCCCGGCTGGCAATGGTCGCCATATGCTTATCATTGCGCAACAACCAATCACGCTGTTGGCGAACCCGGGCATTATCGTGCGAGTCCAGCTGCATATCATCGCTGATACGCACCCACAGGTTATCAGTGTCATCCAGCTCTTCTATCTGTTCGTCGCCGAACAGCATCCGCGAAGAGTGTTTTTTGTACGTTTTCTTGCTGACTTGGGGGGATTTGATCGGCTCGATTGCCGTTACCGCCCGGTCATCCTGATGGCTCAGGTTTTGACAGCCGCTGAGAAACAGCGCTGCCAATAAGGCCGTTCGTAGCTTCATCTCGCTCAGGTCATCTGTGGAAAAACAGCTCGCATCATAAGGGGCAATGCCCCCCTGATCAAGGTTTGTTCAAAAAACGTCCTTCCAGGCCCGCAGAACAGCGAAGGTATCCTCTGGATTTTCCAAGCATTTAAGGGCGTATTTCTCAGCAGAAAATTTTACCGAGTCCTGCTCGCAGCGCAGAAAAACATTGAAATTCCGCTCATCTCCCAGCCGGGAGGGGAGACTCGGGAGGCCCTGCTGACGCAGTTTGCTGATCACGCCGATCTGCCGCTGGATCGCCAGGTTGTCGGGCTCGACCGCATGGGCGAAACGCAGGTTGGAGAGCGTGTATTCATGGGCACAATAAAGGAGGGTCTCATCGGGCAGTGCCGCGAGCCGTTGCAGGGAAGTGTGCATCTGTGCCGGGGTCCCTTCGAACAGACGGCCGCAACCGGCGCTGAAGAGGGTATCGCCACAAAACAGCATGCCCTGGCCGTAATAGGCGATATGCCCCAGGGTATGACCGGGCACATGGAGGACATCCAGACTCAGGCCATGCCAGTTGATCTGATCCCCGTCGTCGAGCCACTGGCCGTGATGGTCCGGCATGGGGTCATGCTTGGGACCATAGAGGCGAGCGTGGGGGAAGTGTTGTAGCAGCTCGGATACGCCCCCGACGTGATCGCGGTGGTGATGGGTCAGGAGGATGGCATCCAGCACCAGATCCAGCGCAGCCAGCCGTTCCAGCACGGGATCGGCCTCGCCTGGATCGACGACCAGGCAGTGATTTTCGTGACGGATCAACCAGATGTAGTTGTCGCTGAAGGCGGGAACTGTGATGACGGTGTACATGGGTCGAGGCTCTTGTGTTCTCTTTAAGGAAGGGATCTTATATAACTGGATGGCATTCGCCCCCGAGTTGGTCCCATTATGCAACTGGCACGTACCGAACAACAGATCGCGCTTCCGACCAGTTGGTCCGCACTGCCCATGGGGGACTGGGTGGCCGCCGAGCTTCAGGAGCGCCTCGACAACTGGTGCCCCCACCTCTTTGGCTATCACTTGCTCAAGATAGGTGCCCTGAGCGCCGAACTCTCCTGCGGTTGTTCCACCATTCGCCATCAAATCGGTGTCGCCTCCGGCGGACGGCTGCTGGACATCCAGGGGGATCCGCTCGCCTTGCCGGTGCGATCGGGGAGCGTGGATGCCTGCCTGCTGGCTCACTGCCTCGATTTCTCGCCGGATCCTCATCAGGTGCTGCGGGAGGCAGAACGGGTGCTGACCGACGATGGCTGGCTCATTGTCAGCGGTTACAACCCGCTCAGCCTGGTGGGGCTGGGTCACTATCTGCCCTTCATGCGGCGGCATCTGCCCTGGTCTGCCCGCATGTTCACGCCCGCACGGGTGACCGACTGGCTGCAATTGCTCGGCTGCGAGGTGATGTTCGACGAGCGGTTCGGTTTCTCCTTCATGGGCAGGCAGAGCAAGATCGGCTGGTGGCGGGAGAGTCTGGGGCGGGACTATTGCCGCTCCCTGGCGTCTGTTTACGTGATTGCCGCCCGCAAGCGGCGTTTCCCCGTGACACCGGTGCGTCGCCGCTGGCGGCTGCCGGAGTCGATGGCCGCGCCAGGAATGGCGCGCCAGGGCGGCTAGCGGGCATCAGGGTTGGTAGCCGCTGTCTTCGGCAAGCTGCTTGCCGTTGGCGGCCTCACGGGCCAGCTCGTCACAGCGTTCGTTTTCCGGGTGGCCCGAGTGTCCTTTCACCCAGAACCATTCGATCTGGTGACGGGCCACTTCCGCATCAAGGGCCTGCCAGAGATCGACGTTCTTGACCGGCTGACGGTTGGCGGTCATCCAGCCCTTCTTCTTCCAGCCGATGATCCATTGGGTGATCCCCTGGCGCACATACTGGCTGTCGGTGGTGAGCCGCACCTGGCAGGGTTCGTTCAGGGTCCGCAGCCCCATGATGGCAGCCATCAGTTCCATCCGGTTATTGGTGGTCAATCGAAAACCGGCGGAGATCTCCTTGCGATGCTTGCCATAGACCATGACGGCACCATAGCCGCCGGGGCCCGGGTTGCCTAAGCAGGAGCCATCCGTGAATAAATCAATCTGTTTCAACATGAGCAATCAATCTGTTTTAGCGAGAGGCTTGGGGTAAACTAGCGAGTAAAACCGAAGTTTGACATGGATTTGATCATGAGCACACCCCAACTGAATCGCCAGATCATTCTGGATACCGAAACCACCGGCATGAACACCGCGGGCGGCCCTGTCTATCTTGGGCACCGCATCATCGAGATCGGCTGTGTGGAGGTGATCAACCGCAAACTCACCGGCAACCATTTCCACGTCTACATCAAGCCGGATCGGCTGGTGGACCCCGAGGCCATCGCCGTGCACGGCATCACGGATGCCTTCCTGGCGGACAAGCCCTCTTTTAGCCAGATAGCGGACGATTTCATCGAGTTCATTCGCGGCGCCGAGCTCATCGCCCACAACGCCCCCTTTGACGTGAGCTTCATGGACTATGAGTTCAGCAAGCTCGGTCTGAACTTCAAGACGGCGGATATCTGCGGCATCACGGATACCCTGGCGATGGCGCGGGATCTCTTCCCGGGCAAGCGCAATAACCTGGACGTGTTGTGCGATCGCTACGGCATCGACAACTCTCACCGTACCCTGCACGGCGCCTTGCTCGATGCGGAGATCCTGGCGGACGTCTACCTCCTGATGACGGGTGGCCAGACCAAACTCAATCTGGCGAGTGAAACCAGCGAGAGCGAGACCAGCCAGGATACCGGCATTCGTCGTCTGGAGAGCAATCGCCCGCCGCTCAGGGTGGTTCGCGCGAGCGACGAGGTGGCGGCCGTTCATGAAGCGAGGCTGGATCTGGTACAGAAAAAAGGAGGTGCCTGCCTGTGGCGGCAATGAGATCGCTTTGGGGGCTGCTGCTGCTGGCCTCCCTCCCGGCCGCGGCCAACGAGGTGTTTGCGCCTTCCGACATTCCTCTGCTCGACAACCGCTTTCGCATCGATTACGGCGTGAAGGAGATCACCTTCATCATCAAGCGCAAGCCGGGGACGCCCTCGGTGATCCTGGTGCGACCCGATGGCAGCAAGCTCTATGTGGGCAAGGTCAAGCCGCCCGACGTGGGCTGGTTGCCCCTCAAGGATCAGGATCTCATCACCATCCGCGACCCCATGCCCGGCCCCTGGCAGGCGATCGGGGAGGTGGACCCCGACAATCGGGTGCGCCTGCTCACCGACATCCAGGTCGAGAGCGAGCCGCTGCCGGCCCGCCTCTATCAGGGTGAGCGGGTCAAACTGCAATCCCGTCTGCTGATCGATGGCGCGGCGCCTGGGGCGGGTTACTACCTCACCGATCTGGGCATGACCGTCAAGCTGCAGCAGTTCAACGATGCCAGCCAGAGCGGCGATCCCGTGTTCGAGGAGACCCTGGGACGCTACATGGATGATGGCAAGGGGGTGGACGAAGTGCCGGGGGACGGTATCTTGACCGCCGAGGCGGTACTGGACGTCCCTGCGGGAAAATACCGAGCCCTCTTCAGCACCGGCAATGAGGTCTTCTCACGAGCCCAGTCACAGCAGGTGCTGCTCTACCCCTGGCCGGTCAGCTATTCCCTGAATCCCCCCTCCGGGGAGGGGGGAGCCAAGCTCTCTCTGGTCATCGATGTGGATGAACTGGATCCCGCCTCCGTGGTCATCCAGGGCAAGGCCATCGACGGCAGCGGCAGTAGCATGACGTTCAACGAGGTGGCGACAGCGCCGCGTTTTGGCGTGGATCTCTCCGCCCTCAAGGCGGCAGGGCAGTACAAGGTGGAGGCCACCCTCTTTGGAACAACCCGGCTCGGTCGCGAGGTGCAACTGCAATTGCCGGCCAAGTCGTTCACCATAGCACCGCCTCCCCCCCCTCCCGCACCCTCTGCGGCCATGCCCGCATCCGCCGCCACCCCCGACCGGTTCGAGGAGCGGGAGAGTCCGGTCTGGCTGCCCTGGGCGCTGGGGGGAGGTGGCGTGTTGCTGCTCTTGCTGGGGGCGGGTGGTTTCATTCTGCTGCAAAAGCGCCGCACTCTGCACAAGGCGATGGCGGCGCAGAAGGCGCAACTTGAAGAGTAAGCGCCGTTAAATCGACGTACTTGCCCTAACGGTATTGCGCCACTTTTTTTGAAATCGGCTCCAACGCCACAT
>NZ_JAPCIY010000020.1:0-59520 GCF_027707645.1 Aeromonas sp. QDB30
CCGAAACCCAACAAGGAGTTTCGGATTCTTACACAGCCTGAGGATCGGTCAATGGATCCTTAACTGATCGGCATTAGGCCAATGGCCTCTCTTTTTTTATCTTGTGGGGTGCTTACTGCCCGCTCTGCAGCAATGCCATGCGAAGGCCGACCAGCTCCGCCTGATGGCAATCCAGTTGCAGTAGTTGGCAGCGGATCTCTGTTTTCAGGGCTCGCCGTTGCTGGCCTCGCCCCGTTTCGCCCCCAAGGCGTCTTAGCCATTGGCGCCTGTCCTGCAATTGCCCAAGCCGCTCCTGCCAGCTCACCAGCATGGACAACCAGGCCGGATCCCCTCCCCCCTGTGCCGTCAGCAGCTCCATCCCGTAGCGCGCCTGTTTCAGCACCAGGCGCAGCCGGTGCCAGCACCGAAGTTTCGCCCTGATGCCCACAGGAAGGGAGGTGGTCTTCGCCAGTGCATCCGACAGTGACAGCGCCAGATGCAGCCGAAACAGCGGCAAGAGATCGACACCGACGGGTACCTCTTCCAGTCGGGCCAGCCAACGGGCCAGCGGGCCGGTCAACAGGGGGACCCGTGGCAAGCGGCTCTGCCGAAGCGAGCCACCATGATGCTGCGCATAGACCTGGGCATCGCGCAGGGCGGAGAGCGTACCGACGGCACGGGTCAATCGCAGCTCCAGCTCGGGCTCATGAATGAGGGGTCGCCACAGGGCGAGCAGCGCCAGCAGGCGACGGGCCGCGATCCGGTAGGCATGCACCTCTTCCATCCCCTTGTGCTGGCGCAGTGCCAGGGCCGCCCCCCGATATTGCCCAACGAGCCGGTTGGCCTGCGCAATCCCGCTCTCCCCCATGAACCCTCCCGGCTAGTTGGTATGAAAACCGGTTCCGGTGGGTGGCAACGCCTGGGTGCACTCCATTCGGGTGACGGTGGCGGTTCGGGGCCCGTGCTCAAGCCAGCCCAGCATCATCTGTACCTTCTGTTCGGGACCGGCAATCAGGATTTCCACCGAGCCATCTTCCAGGTTGTAGGCATGCCCCCGCAGCCCCAGTTGCAGCGCCCGCTCCCGGGTGAAGTAGCGAAACCCCACTCCCTGAACCTGACCCCACACCCGCACGACAAACGATTGCTCTCCCATTTATCACACCTTTCCCTTAAGTAATTTTTCCCCGGGGCGATAATGAGCGCGACACTCTCTTCCCCTTGCAGGACGCAATACCATTATGAAAGAAGTAAAGTTTCGGTGGGTTGACCGTTATCTCATTCACCTCACGATCAGCGAGAAATTTCTCATCACCTTCTGGTGCCCCCTGGTGTTCATCGCCTTCCTCACCTGGTATCTGCTGGCCGACGGCCATGATCAGGCGATGCAGCTCAGAGTGGATCAGCTAAAAGGGCGGGTCGAGACCACGGCCCAGCTGGTGAGCCAGCAGCCGACCCTTACCCTGCCCGCGGATCTCGTACTCACGCCTGGCACCGCCACCGGCCTTAGCCAGCAAGGGGACATCTATCGCTATGGCGCCAGCGCAGGTCAGGCGGGCGTCGTCTCCGGCACCCTGGATACGAGTCACTACGCCCTCTGGGATGGTCAGGGCACCACGCTCACCATCATCGCGGTGCTGGCCGCCCTGCTGGCCCTCATCACTCACTATCTGATGACCTTCGTCTCGGGGGCCCTCTACTCCACCAACAAGGCATTGCAGACGGTAGCGAACGGCGATCTCACCTTCCGGCTCAATTTCTTCCCGGTGCGCGATGAGTTCTCCATTCTGGCGGGCAGCATCGACACCTTCACCGACCGCCAGCACAAGATAGTGCAACTGGTGGAAGAGTCCGCCGATGCCCTTACCCTGGCCGCCGACGAATTTCGCGAGCATGCCAGCGACGGCGAGCAGCTTGCCCGCGCCCAGCGCCAGCACATGGACTCCCTGGCCGCCGCCATGGAGCAGATGTCCGCCGCCATCCGGGAAGTGGCCCGCAACGCCAACGACACCCTGCTGCAAACCCGCCAGTCCAGCGACGAGGCGACTCACGGGGCACAGCGGGTGGCACGTACCATCACCGCCATCCGCACCCTGGCAGACGAGATTGGCAATGCCTCGGGCGCGGTCGAGCGGCTGACTCACAACGCCAATCGCATCAACGAAGTGGTCAACGTCATCAACGCCATCTCCCAGCAAACCAACCTGCTGGCCCTCAACGCCGCCATCGAGGCCGCCCGCGCCGGTGAACAGGGACGCGGCTTTGCGGTGGTGGCCGACGAGGTGCGCACCCTCGCCAGCCGCACCCAGCAGGCCACGGTGGAAATCCAGCAGATGATCGAGGAGCTCCAGGCCGGGACCGGGGCGTTGAACGACATCATGGAGAAGACGGTGGGGCGCGCGGCCGACAGCCAGCAGCTCATCACCGAGGTGGGCATGGACATCGAGCGGCTCAGCAACCACAGCGATGCGGTGCTGGAGATGAGCACCCAGATCGCCACCTCCAGCGAAGAGCAGAGTTCGGTGGCCGAAGAGATCACCCGCAACCTCGACAAGGTGCGCCACGAGGCGAGCCGGGTGGAGGAGTCCGCCAGCGCGGCGGTCGCCGGCACCACCGGCCTCAAGGGAACCGCCAGCGAACTCGGTCAGGCGCTCACCGGCCTGCGGATCTGACCCCCTCCGGCAGGCCATCCTCCAGATGGCCTGCCGCGTCTGGGCCAGGCGCTGGGGACGCGCGAAACAGCCCGTCCGACCCTGACCGCGTGAGGATGCACGGATCCCGGTAGACGCGGCTTGCGTGCCTACCCTCACAGCCCCTACTATATGCCCCCTTCTTTTCTACCATCGGCAACTACCCATGAGCGCTTCCATCTATCTCGTCAAAGGCCGCGAAAAATCCCTGCTGCGTCGCCACCCCTGGATCTTCTCCAAGGGCATTGAGCGGGTGCAGGGCAACCCCGTTGACGGCGATACCGTCGAGATCTTCACCCATGACGGCAAATGGCTCG
The DNA here is from genome assembly GCF_027707645.1 of Aeromonas sp. QDB30. Taxonomy (NCBI): domain Bacteria; kingdom Pseudomonadati; phylum Pseudomonadota; class Gammaproteobacteria; order Aeromonadales; family Aeromonadaceae; genus Aeromonas; species Aeromonas sp. QDB30. The sequence continues at coordinate 2,984 of NZ_JAPCIY010000020.1, forward strand.
CCCGTGGCGCCTGGTCCGGCAGCTCCCAGATCCGTGCCCGGGTCTGGACCTTCGACAAGGACGAGACCGTCGATCTCGACTTCTTCATCCGCCGTCTCAAATATGCCCAAGAGTCCCGGGATCCGCTTATCAAGCGTCAGGGCCTCACCGGCTATCGCCTCTGCGCCGCCGAATCCGACGGCCTGCCGGGCCTGACTATAGACCGCTACGCCGACTTCCTGGTGTGCCAGATCCTCTCCGCCGGTGCCGAGTTCCAGCGCGAGCTCATCACCCAGGCCCTGCGCACCCTCTACCCCGAGTGCAGCATCTATGAGCGCTCCGACGTGGCCGTGCGCAAGAAGGAAGGGCTGAAGGAGCGCACCGGCGTCATCCATGGCGAGACCCCGACCGACCCCGTGGTGATCGAGGAGAATGGCGGCGTCAAGATCCTGGTCGATATTCGTAACGGTCACAAGACGGGTTTCTATCTGGATCAGCGGGACAACCGCCTTGCCGCAGCGAAATACACTGAAGGCAAGCGGGTGCTCAACTGCTTCTGCTACACCGGCGGTTTCGGGGTCTATGCCCTCCAGGGCGGTGCCAAGGAGGTAGTCAACGTCGATCTCTCCCAGAATGCGCTGGACATCGCCCGCCAGAACGCCGAGCTGAACGGTCTCGATACCAGCAACACCCAGTTCGTGCGTCACGACGTCTTCAAGCTCTTGCGCGAATATCGCGAGAAGGGCGAGAAGTTCGATGTCATCGTGCTGGATCCGCCCAAGTTTGCCGAGAGCAAGGCCCAGCTGCTGGGCGCCTGCCGCGGCTACAAGGACATCAACATGCTGGCGTTCCAACTGCTGGCGCCGGGTGGCGTGCTCTTGACCTACTCCTGCTCCGGCCTGATGGAGCAGAGCCTGTTCCAGAAGATAGTGGCCGATGCGGCCCTCGATGCCGGCCGCGACGCCCAGATCCTGGAGCTCCTCTCCCAGGCATCCGATCACCCCATCGGCACCGCCTATCCGGAAGGCTTCTACCTCAAGGGACTGGTGGTGCGCGCCCGCTAAGCCGAGCAGACCAGCGCAGCCCCCTTGTTCCCGGTGCCAGATCCGGGCCAGGCTGGGTTCTGCTAGTCATCAAAAAGCCCGCGATCAAAGCGGGCTTTTTTTATGCGGCCGCCAAAGAGACAACCTCCCCCCGACTTTGCCACCAACAGCGATTGCTGCCCCCATCCCTCCTCTTCGACTGACGACTGCCATCTTCAATCAAAGGTTGCCGCATCGTTAACCCGATTCTCATCTCTCTTTCACTACACAACCCACCAGCAGAGACATGCCCGGCATTTGCTATATGCAAAAGCATGAAATATTACGCATCAATATTAAAAAATCCTCGGGGAAATATCAGCCATAAACGCATACCCACTCATTTGAATGAATATTGCTGTTTTCCCCTGCAATGGATCACGCCATGCCCCTTGTCCGCCTCGCACATTGCCTGGGGCGACAATACTCGCCCACCACAAGTCATCCCGCTCAATCACGCGCTGGCGCGCCCAGCGGGAAGTAGTGTCGAAATGGCCTCGCCTCCTCCACCACCCGCACGATGGAGGGATGATTGAGCAGACGGGCGCGATAGGCACGCAGACGGCCATAGCCAGCCGGGATCTCGTCGGCGTAGAAGAGCGAGGGGGCGGCGGCGCAATCGGCCAGCGTGAAGTCTGCGCCGGCAATCCAGTGGCGTCCTTCCAGTCGCTGATCAAGCCAGGGGTAGATCTGATCGAGCAGCTCGCGGGCCTCCGCTACGCCATAGTGGTCGCGATCAGCGGCCGGGCGCAGCGCATCCAGCACCACTTTTTGCATCGGCGTCATCACATAGTTGTCGAAGACGCGATCCAGCATATGCACCTCCAGACCCGCATCGCCGGGCGGGATCAGGCTGACGGGGCCCGGATGGTGCGCCTGCAGATGGGCGACGATGGTGCTGCTCTCGAGGATGCAGCGACCATCATCCAGCAACACCGGGAAGCGCTTGAGTGGCCAAAGGGCGGCAAGTTCGGCGCTGGCCGCCGGCTCTTCGAGGTTCCGGTATTCGAACAGGGTGGCATTCTCGTAGAGAGCGATCAGCACTTTCTGGCTGTAGGACGAAAAGGGGTGGGCATAGAGTTTCATGAGGATGTTCCTGACGCTCAGAGGGATGACTTCCCTAGTCTAGATCCCCTCTCTATTTTCGATGCGTCCCTATCCCATGCTGGTTCTGGGATGATAAACGCCCATTCATGACGGCAATCACACCCGTATGACTCTCTTTTAGGTAGGGTGATCCCGCCTGTGGCCGCCAAGCCGGGGCAGCCGACTCATCAGGGTTGATGAGCGGCACCACAACAAAAATCGATGTCAGGCCAAGCTGAACATCATCAAGGATCCCGTCATGAATCAATCATTGCCGCTGTTGACGCCGCTGCGGGGCATCGCTGCCCTGATGGTGGTGCTGTTCCACGCCCGCTTGCTGCTCTTCCCCCAGTGGATGGAGTCGATCGCCGGCCACACCCAACTCATCGAGAACGGCTACCTCTGGGTCGATCTCTTCTTTATCTTGAGCGGGCTGGTGCTGGCCCATGTCTACGGGGAGGCTTTCGCCCGCACGCCCCGCACCATAAGTTATGGCCGCTTCCTCTGGCTGCGGCTCACCCGGGTGTATCCCCTCTACCTGGTGACCCTGCTGCTGCTGGTGGGCTGGGAGCTCTACAAGGCCCACCATGGGATCAATGCTGTTCACTTAAGAGAATTTGAGTTCCAGTCCACGTAGTATCAGGGCTAAAAAATGAGGGAGGCATGATGCCTCCCTCTTTCTATTGCAAGCCACGCTGGATAAAGGCTGAAGGAACATCGACTGGAAACAGCCTTGCTCCCCCAACTCAAGTCGCATTTATGAATAATTAGTCAAAAATGTGCTTATCTGAACAGCATTGCACCATGGGATTGGCTTCTACGCCGGCCCCCTGTTCAAGATGTGGGAGTGGGAAGGAATGCCTCCGTTCGGCTCACCCTTTACCCCGGCCGAGGCGCTGCCAAGCAGCCTGTTGCTGCTGCAGGTGGTGACCGATCACGGATTGACCTGGAACTTCGCCGCCTGGTCGCTCAGCGTGGAGTGGATTAGCTATCTGCTGTTTCCGCTGCTCATTCCCCTCGCCGTCACCCGCAGCCGCTGGAGCAACCTCGCCCCCTTGCTGGCCCTGACGGTGCTGGCCTTTATCGTGCACAGTCGCGGTACCCTGGATGTCACCAGCGGGGCGCTGGCCATCGGGCGCGGGGTGAGTGAATTCGTGCTCGGCCTCTGGCTGCTGCCGAAGGTGAAGGCTGCCCGCCAGTGGCCCATGATGCAGCGGGATCTGCCGCTGCTGCTCGCCTTTTTGCTCCCCTTCGCGCTGATGCAGTTCACCATGACGCCGCAGCTGACCCTGCTGCTGATCAGCGCCTACGTGTTGCTGATCTGGATTGCCGCCTGCCAGGGCGATCGCCAGAGCCCGCTGCTGCGCCTCCTGGACAACCGCTTCACCAACTGGCTGGGGGATCTCTCCTACTCCATCTACCTGCTCCACGCCCTGGTGTTGCTCACCGGCTGCGAGCTTGTCCACTCTCTGGCGCCGGGGCTCACCGCGTGGTGGTACGCCCAGACCAACCCCTTGCTGGGGGTGCTGGCCACCCTGTTGATGCTCGCCGTGCTGATCGGGCTCTCGGCGCTGAGCTACACCCTGCTGGAGCGGCCGCTGCAACGGCGACTGCGCCGGCTAGGCAAGGCTCCCCAACCAGTGATGGAGCAAGCTGGCTAGTTTCCGTCACCACATGCAGCCCCGATGCAAGACCAGCACGTCGTCGGGGCGGCTCAAAGTGAGACTAGCCTGAGCAAGGCGAAGGGTACGGATCTTTTTGAACCCGACGATCCCCTGCGCTTTGTGTGAATTTCAGTTCGAATCAAGAGGGCCGTCTGTGGCATAATGGCCCGTCCTGTGGTCCTCGGCGGGGCTTCGCCGGCGCATCCTTGCCCTCCTCCCGTCCTGCCAGGCAGCCTGACATCACTGTGTTCACAGGCCGCCAGGGCCACCCTATTTTTGCGCGCACATTTGACGGTGCCACAGCAGTTATTTGCACACGCAAGTCTGCCCACACAAGGGGAAAGCATGTCTTCCATTCGTCTGACCCAATACAGCCACGGCGCTGGCTGCGGTTGCAAAATCTCCCCCAAGGTGCTCGACACCATCTTGAAGAGCCAGATCCCGGGCTTTGACGACCCGACGCTGGTGGTCGGCAACAGCAGCAAGGATGACGCGGCCGTGGTCGATATCGGCAACGGTCAGGGTATCGTCTCCACCACCGACTTCTTCATGCCCATCGTCGATGATCCCTTCACCTTCGGCCGCATCGCCGCCACCAACGCCATCAGCGATATCTACGCCATGGGTGGCAAACCCATCGTAGCCATCGCCATCCTTGGCTGGCCCATCAACATACTCGCACCTGAAGTGGCCCAGCAGGTGATCGACGGCGGCCGCCAGGTGTGCCACGAAGCGGGTATTTCTCTGGCCGGCGGCCACAGCATCGATGCCCCCGAGCCCATCTTCGGCCTCGCGGTGACCGGTATCGTGCCACTCGACGCCATCAAGCAGAATGACACCGCCCAGGTGGGCGACACCCTCTATCTGACCAAGCCCCTTGGCATCGGCATCCTCACCACAGCCCAGAAGAAGGGCAAGCTCAAGCCCGAGCATGAGCAACTGGCCCCGGATGCCATGTGCACCCTCAACAAGATTGGCCAGCGCTTCGCCGCCTTACCCGGCGTACACGCCATGACCGACGTGACCGGTTTTGGACTGGCAGGCCACCTGCTGGAGATGTGCGAAGGTTCCGGCGTCAGTGCCCGTCTGGACTTCAAGGCGCTGCCGCTGCTGGACGAGGTGGATTACTACCTGAGTGAGGGCTGCGTACCGGGCGGTACCCTGCGCAACTTCGACTCCTATGGTGACAAGCTGGGCGCCATGGATGATCGCACCCGCAACATTCTGTGCGACCCGCAGACCAGCGGCGGCCTGCTGGTAGCCGTCGGTAAAGAAAGTGAAGCCGAGCTCCTTGCCATTGCCGCACAGGCAGGGCTGACCCTCTCTCCCATCGGCCAGTTGCAGGCCCGCACCGGCAACCAGTTCATCGAGGTTGTCCGATGAGTACCCTGCCACTGGCCACGGATTACGCCCGGATCTTTCTGGATGAGGTTCCACTCATCGATCTGCGCGCCCCCGTCGAGTTCAAGGAAGGGGCCTTTCCCACCGCCGTCAGCCTGCCGCTGATGACGGACGAGGAGCGTGCCCGGGTCGGTACCTGTTACAAGCAGGAGGGTCAGGCCGCAGCCATCGCCCTGGGCCATCAACTGGTGGGAGGCGCGGTGCGCGCCGCGCGCATGGAAGGCTGGCTGGCCAGATTGCGCCAGCAACCCGACGCCCTGCTCTACTGTTTTCGCGGCGGCCTGCGCTCCCAGACAGTACAGCAGTGGCTGGCCGAGGCCGGCATCACCCGCCCCCGGGTCGCGGGCGGCTACAAGGCGCTGCGCCACTTTCTCATCGACACCCAGGCGAAGACCAGTGCAGAGTGCGACTGGACCGTGCTGACCGGCATGACCGGCTCCGGCAAGACCCACATGCTGGCGCACATCACCCAGGCGGTGGATCTGGAAGGGCACGCCCGTCACAGGGGGTCGTCGTTTGGCCAACTGCCGGGTGGGCAACCCGGCAACATCGACTTCGAAAATCGGCTTGCCATCGAGCTGCTTCAGCGTCGCAACCGGGGAGAGTCACAGTTTGTACTGGAAGACGAGAGCCGTCTCATCGGTCGCTGCGCCCTGCCACTCAACCTTTATGAGGCCATGTGCCGGGCTCCCCTAGTGGTGGTGGAGGTGCCGCAGGAGGCACGGGCCGAGCAGATCCGCACCGATTACGTGCAGGATCTCTGGCTCCGCTATCTGGAGTTCCATGGGCCAGATGCAGGCTGGCCGCTGTTTGCCGGCTACCTCACCGACGCCATGGCCAGGCTCAAGCGCCGACTCGGTGACAAGGATTATCGCGAACTCGATGGGCTGTTGCAGGCCGCCCTCAGGGAGCAGGCCCAGAGCGGGGACACCCGCGCCCATCTGGTCTGGATCAGACTGCTGCTGACTCGCTACTATGACCCCATGTACCGCTATCAGCTGGACAACAAGCGCGAGCGGATCCTGTTTCGTGGTGACAAGGAGGCCTGCCTCGCCTTCTTCGCCAAACGCTCCCCCCTTCAGACCCCTCAGGAGAGTCCCACATGTTGAAGTTCGAGGTGATCCCGGTCACCCAGTTCGCCCAGAATTGTTCTCTTATCTGGTGTGACGAGACCCGCCAGGCTGCCCTCGTCGATCCCGGCGGCGAGGCGGACAAGCTGCTGGCCGCCATTGCCAAACGGGGGCTGACCCTCACCCATATCCTGCTGACTCACGGCCATCTGGATCACGTGGGCGCCGCCGCCGAGCTGCGCGAGAGAACCGGTGTCGCCATTACCGGCCCCCACAAGGAGGATGCCTTCTGGCTCGATATCCTGCCCCAGCAGAGCCAGATGTTCGGCTTTGCCCATACTCCGGCCTTTACACCGGATAGCTGGCTCGAACAGGGTGACAAGGTACAGGTTGGCAAATGCGAGCTGGAGGTCTATTTCTGCCCGGGCCACACTCCGGGCCACATCGTGCTGCTCTGCCAGGCAGAACGCCTCGCATGGGTGGGGGATGTGCTCTTTGCCGGCAGCATAGGCCGCACCGATTTCCCGCGCGGGGATCACGGGACGCTGATCAAGTCGATCACCGAGACCCTGCTGCCGCTCGGGGATGAGATCGTCTTTATTCCAGGCCATGGCCCGAGCTCCACCTTTGGTCACGAACGGGCCAGCAATCCCTATCTGACACAGCCCATCTGGTAATCCCCTCGCTCCTCGCGGGCATCCCATTGCGCCTTGAGGCGCAAGATCTCCGGCATGATCTCGAGAAAACGGGAGAGCAGCCGGGGATCGAAGTGCTGGCCTGCACCATCGCGCATGGTAGCCAGCACCCGGTCCAGGGGCCAGGGCTCCTTGTAGGGACGACGCACGCTCAGGGCGTCAAAGACGTCGGCGATGGCCACTATCCGCGACGCCTCGGGGATCCCCTCGCCGGTCTCGCCGGCGGGATAGCCCGAGCCGTCCCATTTCTCGTGGTGGTGCAGGGCAATCTCCGCCGCCATGCGAAAAATGGGGGCATCGGATCGCCTCAGGATCTCGTAACCGATGCGTGGGTGACTGCGCATGATGACCCACTCCTCCTCGGTGAGGGGGCCGGGCTTCTTGAGGATGTGATCGGGGATACCAATCTTGCCCATGTCGTGCATGGGGGCCGCAAGCTCCAGCAGATCCGACTGCTCCGGGCTCCAGCCCGCCGCATCAGCCAGGGCCCGGGCGTATGCGGCCATGCGCCAGATATGCACCCCGGTGTCGGTGTCGTTGTAGTGGCCCGCCTCGCTCAGCATGACGATGGCGGTGCGATAGCTGCACTCGAGCTGATCGAGGCGCACCAGGGAGAGATGATTGCGCACCCGGGCACGCACCGTGCTCGGACAGACCGGCTTGTAGATATAATCCACTCCGCCCGCCTCGAACCCCTGGCTCTCGCTGTCTGCGTTGTCACTCGCGGTGATAAAGAGCACCGGGATCTCGGCGTGAGCCGGATCGGCCTTGAGCCGGCGGCACACTTCGTAACCATCCATGTCGGGCATGCGCACGTCCAGCAGGATAAGTGCCGGCTCGTGACGCCCCACGGCGGCCAACCCCTCCTCTCCCCCTTTGGCAAAGAAGAGGTTGTACTCCTCCTTGAGGATTTGCCGCAGCAACCCGAGGTTGCTCGGCTCGTCGTCGATGATCAGCACTCGCGGTCGACTCATGGCGCAGGTTCCTCCCGATCCTCCAGATAATCCTCCAGCTTGCGGGTGGCGAACGGGATATCGAACAGCTCCAGGGCTGCACTTATTTCGCTCACCAGCTCGCAAGGCAAGTGACTCCTTGCCTGGCTCAGCGCCGGCTCAATCAGATCCAGATCCTCGCTCACCAGGGCCTGATGCAGGGCGTGCAGGCAGACCTCCCGCGCTTCCCCCTGGGCCAGCGGGGAACTGACCGCGCCAGGCTCGCGCCCGGCATAGGTATCGATGGAGTGTTGTGCCCGCTCCAGGGCCTCGAGGAAGGGTGCGATAAGCTGGCTGGTATCGCTCCCCTGCTCGATGGCCTCGTTCAACTCGGCACTGATACGCGCCACATCGGTGAGCGACAGGCTGCCCGCCACCCCCTTGAGCTTGTGGGTCAGGCTCGCGGCCGCATCGGTCTCGTGCTGGGCGATGTAACCCGGCAACACGGTACCGACCGTCATGTAGTCATCGCGAAAACGCCGCAGGTATTTAAGATAGACCGAGGCTTCACCCCAGTTGCGCAGTCCGGTATCGATATCGATGCCGGCCACCGGCTCGTGGGGGAGTCGCTCGTCGTTCACGGTGAGCGGCAGGACTACGTCCGGCAGATAACGCAGCAAGGTCGCGATAAGCTGCTCCACATCGAGCGGCTTGGCGATGAAGTCGTTCATGCCAGAGGCCAGCGCCGCCTCCCGCTGATCCTTGAATACCCCTGCGGTGAGTGCCAGCACGGGAGTCTCCTCCCGCCCCGGCAGCAGGCGCAGGCGACGGGTCGCCTCGTAGCCATCCATCACTGGCATCTGCACATCCATGAGTACCAGATCGATGCGCCGTGCCGGATCTGCCAGGCAGGCCAGGGCTCGCTCCCCATCGATGGCGGTGATCACCTCGGCCCCCTCCCGTTGCAACAAGCGGGTCGCCACCTCCAGGTTGATGTCGCTGTCATCCACCAGCAGTATGTGCACGCCCGGCAGGCGCAGACGGCGCTGGCCACTCTCAAGGGGCTCCACATGCTCGCGCTTCTCGTGGATGAGACGTGCCACCGCGTTGTAGAGACTGGAGCCGGTGACCGGTTTGTGCAGCACCAGATCCACCTGATCCGAGCCGGGGCGGTGCATCAGTTCATCCTGGGAATAGGCGGTCGCCATGATGATGATGGGTGAACGCTCCTGCTGCTCGAAGGCGCGGCGAATGGCCAGGCAGGTCTCGAGCCCGTCCATGCCCGGCATGATCCAGTCGAGCAGGATCACGTCAAAACGCTCCCCCTGGCGCAGCAGATGGTGCAGCGCCTGCTCACCGGACTCCACCACCCGCGACTGCCATCCGAGGGAACCCACCGTCATCGACAGGGCGTCGCGGGTCACCTGATTGTCGTCGGCGATGAGCAGCGAGATGTGCTGCAGGCGCTCGTTCAAGGCCTCGGGCCGCTCCCCCTGCTCCAGCCGGACGCGGAACCAGAATTCGCTCCCCTTGCCAAGCTCGCTGGTGACGCCGATGTCCCCCCCATCAGATTCACCAGGCGGCGACTGATGGTCAGACCAAGCCCGGTGCCCCCGAAGCGGCGACTGGTGGAGGAGTCTGCCTGGGAGAATGCATTGAAAATGTTGGCCTGCTGCTCGGGGGGAATGCCGATCCCGGTGTCGCGCACCCGAAACAGCAAGGTGGCCATGCCGTCTTGCTCTGATTCCAGCACAACCTTGACCTCCACCTCGCCGCGTTCGGTAAACTTGATGGCATTGCCGGTCAGGTTGAGCAGCACCTGCTCGAGGCGCAGGGCGTCCCCAATCAGATGGGAAACCGGCTCGGGGGCACTGCTCACCACCAGTTTGAGGTGCTTCTGGCCAACGCAGGTGGACATGATGGCCGCCACGTGATCGAGCACCTCTTCGAGACTGAATGGCACCCGCTCAAGCTTGAGCCGACCCGACTCAATCTTGGAGAAATCGAGGATGTCGTTGATGATCCCGAGCAGCGCCTGCCCGGCCTGGTGGATTTTGCGCACCAGGGCATGCTGACCATCCTCGAGCCCTCCCTGTTCGAGCAGGTAGGTCAGCCCCATGATGGCGTTCATGGGGGTGCGGATCTCGTGGCTCATGTTGGCGATGAAATCACCTTTGACCTGTGCCAACCTGGCCGCTTCCTGCTGGGCCAGTTGCTCCTTGTGCCTGCTGCGCACCAGTGCAGCCACACCGGCACCAAACAACAGCAGCAGCACGGCGCTGGCGGCCAAGATGATCCCCCAGATATGAGTGCGAATGGCCTGCAGCTCGCTGTGCGGCACCAGGGACGCGGCTTTCCAGATCAGCTGATCATGATTCTGTGCCGGGTACAGGGTGGTCCAGCTCCAGAGTCCGTCGGCAGACTCCATCTGGCCGTTTGATGCGTCCCAGAACGCCTGCCAAGCCTGGGGTGAAGTCTGCTTCAGAGTCAGATCCGGGCGCTCGAGCATGAAGCCCCACTCCCGGGATGGGTCCGGGCTGCGCAGCCAGTATCCGTCCTGGTTGAACAGCATGGTGTGATTGGCTGCCTTGCCGCTGCTGTCGGCAAACTCCTTGAGCATACGGGCGGCCTGGACGTTGATAAGCAGCAAACCAAGATCACGCCCCCCAAGGCGCAGACGCTTGGCAATGCGGATCATGGGGTTGAAGGGGCGATCGATCACCCCGTGTTCAACGTTGAGATCGAGCGGCGAGACGTAGACCCGCTCCCAGGGCAGCGCCATGGCATCACGAAAGTAGTAACGCTCCCCCTTGTTCTGCAACTGGTCGTCCGCTACCCGCCACAGACGCGGACCCTGACGATCGATGCGCACTAGCTCCATGCCATCCGGGGCAAGCCAACGCACCTGGGCATAGTCGGGATTGCGGTTCATCAGGATGGTGAACTGGACGGCCAGGGTCTCACGGTCATTGCGAGCCGCCGCTTCGAGCAGGATGGGTTCTTCCGACATGCTGCGCACATGGCGCAGTGGCACCGCCAGCTCGCCGTCAAGGCGGCCGCTGGCAAGCGCCAGGAAGGTGCTCTCATCACTGCGAACGCGATAGAGCTCGCGTTCGATCAGTGCATTGCCCAGCAAATAGCCACCCGCCAGGACCAGCGCAGAATAGGTGAAAACAGCAGGATATATGTCCGTACGATTCCCTTCATAACGGTCAACATCGCCCCGAAAAATGGACTTGTCCGAGTACCTCTTGAACATCAGAGCACCACAACACGTGTCCTGCTGTCAATCATGCCTACAAGTAAAGACCAATAGTGCTGTTTGAGTATTTTATTTTCCCGGAAAAAATGCTGTAAAAACAAAGAGGCCACCCGATTGGGTGGCCTCTTCACAGGAAAGTTCGTTGTCGATTAGACGCGAACGAAATCCAGGTGAACCAGCTTGTAGCGAACCGGGTGACGCTGGATAGCCTTCACGTTCACTTTGACTTCTTCACCGTTGATGACCAGGGTCAGCTCGGAGGAGTAGAACTCCGGCTTCTCTTGGGCCAGGATCAGCTTTTTGTGGTCCAGGGTAACGGACACGGCTTCTTTGCCTGCACCGTAAACGATGGCAGGAACCAGGTCAGCATGACGCAGGCGGCGGCTCGCACCTTTCCCCAGGTCAGAACGGACTTCAGCTTGGAATACGAAAGACATAGTGATTATCTCTTTTAAGATGAATGTATGGTGTTGACTGCGACCGGTCAGCACCTCGCAAAACGAGCGCGAATACTAGCACGGGCCCGGAGGGGATACAAGGAAAGAACCCGCGGCACTCTTCTCTAGGCAAAAGGCACTCCACCACGCCTCTCGCCATCCCCTAGCGCCCCTGCTCCAGACGGGCAAACTGCTGCTGTCGCTGGGCCGGGCTCAGGGAATCGAATTGCGCCAGAGTCTGCGCTTTCGGGCAATAGAGGCGCTGCCCGGCCTGTACCTGGATCCCTTTGGCCATCCTGTCACGATTTTCCTGCACCAGCGCCAGCAGATAACTGTAAGTATCCGAGCCGCCGGCCTCCTTTGACTGAAGCTGGCTTGCAATGCGCCACAGGGTTTCTCCCGGCGCCACCTGATGACAAACCCGCGATGCCTCCCCTGCCGCCGTGGCGGAAAGAATCAGGGTCGCCTGCTCAGGGGCAGAATCTGCGGTGGCCATGGGCTGTGCATCTCCCTGTCTTGCCAAGGCCTGTGTGGGGACCAGCCCCCCAAGCCGTGCGAGCAAGGGCTCCCCCAGAGGCATCCGCATCTTCCTCTCCCGGGGCAGGGAGAACTCGGCGACAAAGGCGACAGCGCCCGGGACTTCGAACGAGGGGGCCGAGGAGGCGGCTTGCAGTACTGATTGGTGGGGAGCCATTCCATAGGCCATCTCATCGATGCGCTTCAGCCTGGCCAGGTAAGCCTTGGAGAGCTGGGCCTCCCCTTCGAACAGATCGAAGGGGGGCACCAGCCGGGCAGGAAAGAGGATCTGCCAGCGGCCATTCTTCTTTCTCTGTTCAAGTGGGGGAAACTGATTGCCCCGCCAGGCCGCAAAAATGGGCGGCACGGGGCGCTGCACCGGATAGAACTCCGGGTTGAGCTGCACCCAGGTTTGTTCCGCAATGGGTTGATACCCGCTGATGTTGACCAGTGCCACCCCCAACCAGATCCCCAGCATATGACGGCCTCCCTTCCCTTTGGCGTCTCGTTGCTTTCACACTATGGCTCAGAAAACAGATAGATGGCAGCTTAGCACTGGGCAATGGCGCTCTGCACCCGTTTATCCGAGATAGGGTATGGCGTCCCCAGTTGCTGGGCGAAGAAGGAAACTCGCAGCTCCTCGATCATCCAGCGGATATTGGCTACCTCGGCCGGGATCAGCTGGGATTTGGGGATCTTGGCGAGCAGTGCCTTGTACTCCGACTCCACGCTGTGCACCTTGAGCATGTAGACCCGATCCCGGTTGGGATCGATGGCGAGCTTCTCGAGACGACGCTCGATGGCCCGCAGGTAGCGCAGCAAGTCAGGCAGCCGCTGCCAGCCGGTCTCGGTGACAAAGCCCTTGTGGATTAGGTTGCCGAGCTGCTGCTGGATGTCGGACATGGCAAAGGCGGTGTCGAGCTGCATCTTGCCCTTGAGCCGCTTCTTGATCTCGTGGGATAGCGTCAGCACGCCTTCCACCTGCTTGGCCACCTCCACCACCGCATCGTTGAGCTCGGCGCGGACAAACTCCTTGAGCGCCTCGAAACCGGCCTCGTCCCAGGCCATGCCGCCGTGCTGCTCAATCAGCTTGTCACAGCCGCAGGCGATGCAGTCATCGATAAGCTCGGCCACCTTGCCAAACGGGTTGAAATAGAGCCCGAGCTTGGCCTTGTTGGGCAGCTTTTCCTGCAGGTACTTGATGGGAGATGGCACGTTGAGCAGCACCAGCCGACGCTGGCCAGCCCACATCAGCTGCTGCTGCACCACAGGACTTTCCACCAGCTGGATGGCGACCGAATCCTTCTGATCCACCAGGGCCGGATAGGCTTTCACCTCGAAACCGCCCCGCTTCTGACTGTACTCCTGGGGCAACTCGCCAAAGCTCCACAGGGTGAGGCCAGACTGCTCGATGTCATCGTCCGCCACTTGTGACAGGGTCTCCTGCACCTTGCCACGCAGGGACTCTTTCAAGGCCTCCAGATCCTTGCCTTCCGCCACCTTCTTGTGCTTGTCGTCCACCACCCGGAAGGTGAGTTTCAGGTGATCGGGCACCGCAGCCCAGTCCCAGGATTCACGGGGCACGGTCACACCGGTCATGCGGCGCAGCTGGCGCTCCATCTCGTCCAAGAGCGGCCCCTGTTCAGGGTTGATGCTGGCGAGCAGCGCATCGGCATAATTGGGGGCCGGCACGAAGTTCTTGCGCATCGGTTTTGGCATCGACTTGATGAGGGCGACCAACAGCTCGTGACGAAGCCCCGGGATCAACCACTCGAACCCCTTCACCTCCACCTGATTCAGGAGCGGCAGCGGGATATGCAGGGTCACGCCATCGGCGGCCTCCCCCGGCTCGAACTGATAGGTTAGCTTGAGCTTGAGACGCCCCTGCTGCCAGAAGTTGGGGTAGTCGAGATCGCTGATGTGGGCCGCGTCCCCCTTCATCAACATCTCTTTTTCGAAGTTGAGCAGCTCGGCGTCCTGCTTTTGCGCCTCCTTCCACCACTTGTCGAAGTGACGGCTTGATATCACCTCCTCCGGCAAACGGGCATCGTAGAAGCGGAACAAGTCCTCGTCATCCACCAGGATGTCGCGACGCCGCGACTTGTGCTCCAGCGCCTCTACCTCGGCCAGGAGCTTGCGGTTATCGCTGAAGAAACGGTGACGGGTCTCGAAATCCCCCTCCACCAGCGCGCGGCGGATGAAGAGCTCGCGGCACAGGGCCGGATCGATGCGGCTGAAGTTGATGGTGCGCTCGTTGACCAAAGTCAGACCATAGAGGGTCACCTTCTCCTTGGCCATCACGGCGCCGTTTTTCTTCGACCAGTGAGGGTCGCTGTGGTGCAGCTTGATGAGGTGACCTGCCAGCGGCTCCACCCACTCCGGTTCAATCTTGGCGTTGATGCGGGCGTAGAGGCGCGAGGTCTCCACCAATTCTGCGGCCATCACCCACTTGGGCGGTTTCTTGAACAGACCCGAGGCCGGGAAGAGGTGGAAACGGCCATTGCGGGCGCCGAGGAACTCGGGCTTCTCCAGATCCTTGTTGCCGATATGGCTCAAGAGGCCGGTCAGCAGGGCGCAGTGCACCGTCTTGAAATCTGCCGGTTCCTGATTGGCTTTAAAACCCAGCTCCTTGACCGTCTGACGCAGCTGGAAGTGAATGTCCTGCCACTCGCGCACCCGCAGGTAGGAGAGAAACTCCTTCTGGCACATGCGGCGAAACGGGTTGCTGCCAAGGGCATCCTGCTGCTCTTTCAGATAGTTCCAGAGGTTAACAAAAGCGAGGAAGTCGGAATCCTTGTCTTCAAAGCGTCTGTGCTGCTCGTCGGCGGCCTGCTTTTTCTCCATGGGCCGCTCGCGGGGATCCTGAATGCTGAGGGCGGCGGTGATCACCATCACCTCACTCAGGCAGCCGGTCTGCGCCGCACTGATCACCATCTTCGCCAGACGCGGATCAAGGGGAATGCGCGAGAGCTGGCGACCGATCTCGGTCAGCTGCAGTTTGGCTTCGCGATCGCCGGTGGCGGGCAGCTCGCGCACCGCCTCCAGCTCTTTCAAGAGGGTCAGACCGTCCTTGATATGGCGCGACTCGGGTGGCTCGACGAAGGGGAACGCCTCCATATTGCCAAGGCCGAGCGCCAGCATCTGCAGGATGACCGATGCCAGGTTGGTGCGCAGGATCTCGGGGTCGGTAAAGGCGGGGCGGCTATTGAAATCCTCCTCTGAGTAGAGACGGATACAGATACCGTCCGCCACCCGACCGCAACGCCCTTTACGCTGGTTGGCGCTGGCCTGGGAGACCGGCTCGATGGGCAGGCGCTGCACCTTGGTGCGCCAGGAATAGCGGCTGATGCGGGCGGTGCCCGGATCGATGACGTAGCGAATGCCCGGCACCGTCAGCGAGGTCTCCGCCACGTTGGTAGCAAGCACGATACGCCGTCCGGCATGTTGCTGGAATACCTTGTTCTGCTCGGCGTTGGAGAGGCGGGCGTAGAGCGGCAGCACCTCGGTGTCGCGCAGATTGAGCTTGCGCAGGGCATCGGCGGTATCGCGGATCTCCCGCTCGCCGTTCATGAAGATGAGGATGTCCCCCAGCCCTTCGCGGGCCAGCTCTTCCACCGCATCGAAGATCCCCTGCAGTTCGTCGCGCTCCTCCAGCCCTTCGCTTTTATCACTGACGAGCGGGCGGTAGCGCACCTCCACCGGATAAGTGCGGCCAGAGACCTCGATCACCGGCGCCTTGTTGAAATGACGGGAGAAGCGCTGCGGGTCGATAGTGGCCGAGGTGATGATCACCTTGAGATCGGGGCGCTTGGGCAGCAGCTGTTTGAGATAGCCCAGAATGAAGTCGATGTTGAGGCTGCGCTCGTGGGCCTCATCGATGATGATGGTGTCGTACTGGGTGAGCATCCGGTCGTTCTGGATCTCCGCCAGCAGGATACCGTCGGTCATCAGCTTGATGTGGGTATGCTCGCTCACCTGATCGGTAAAGCGCACCTTGTAACCCACGTAGTGGCCAAGCTCGGACTCCATCTCCTCGGCGATGCGGGCTGCGACGGTACGGGCCGCCAGACGGCGCGGCTGGGTGTGGCCGATGAAGCCCTTGACCCCACGCCCGAGCGCCAGACAGATCTTGGGGATCTGGGTGGTTTTGCCCGAACCGGTTTCGCCGGCGATGATCACCACTTGATGCTCTTCAATGGCTTTGGCGATCTCCCCCTGCTTCTGGCTGACTGGCAGATTGTCCGGATAGGTGACCTTGGGCACGCCCGCCAGACGGGACTGGTAGCGCGCCTGTGCCACATCCAGGTCAGCGGCGATGGTCTCGAGCACGGCAGCCTGCTTGGCTTCCGGCAGCTTCTTGACCCCGTGCAGTCGACTGGAGAGACGGCGGGCGTCGAGATTCATGCAGGCGGTAAGACGGCGGCGCAGCGCCTCGATAGAGAGAGACAAGGTACGAATTCCTTAAAAGAGTGCCCATCAAGGGCCATATCGATAGCTGGAGGAGATCCTAAAGAGCGAGGCTGGGCGGTGCAAGCCTTAAAGCGCCGCGCCAGCACATCAAGCCGGAGGCGTCATGACCGTCACGGATGAAAAGAGCAGGCCGGAGCCTGCTCTTTGAAAACAACCAGACAACACCGTTCAGACTCTGGCCTGATGCACGAAACAGGTGCCAAGCTGGGCGTGGATGGCCTGCATCACATTGTGGCGGTTGATGACCCCGAGCAGGCGCCCCTCCTCCACCACAGGATAGATCTTGGGCTTTTGACCCATCATCATCTCCGCCAGATCCAGGATGCTGGTGTCGGGGCCGACTGCCAGCACCTCCTTGCGCATCACATCCCTGACCTGGGCCACCTGTTCACAGTGGTAGGCCTCTTTCAACATGACGGCGATGCAATCCTGCTCGGAGACCCAGCCAATCAGATGTCCCTGGCTGTCCACTACGGGGCCGCCCAACTGATGACTGTTGAGAAATTTTTCCACCGCCGCCTGTACCATCATCTCTGCGCTGAAGGTGATGGGCTTGGTCTGCATGTAGTCCTTTGCCTTGAGTGATTCCATGACGCTTTCCCCCAACGAGCCTCCCGAGGGGAGGCAAGAGCCGGGCACTATGTCCGGCTCACTCCAAGCATAGTCCGCATGGATCAGGAGATGGATTGCAGCAAGAGCAAGAGCTCGTTCTGGCTGTGGCAGTCGGTCTTCTTGAACACCCCTTTCAGGGTGGAGCGCACGGTTTCCACCTTGACACCGCGCAGCTCCGCGATGTCGTTGCTGCTGTAACCCTTGCTCATCAGTACCAGCAGCTCCTTCTCGCCGATGGTGAGGGGATAGAGGCTGGCCAGCGCTTCGATGTCGGGGTTGAAGGCGTGCTCGGGGTCACGCAGCACCACTTCCACATAGCGTTCAAAGCGGCTGAGTCCGCTCATCAGGGTGCATTGGACCAGCAGCGGGCGCAGGTTAGGCTGACGGGGAATGGACATATAGGCGCTGGCGCCGGGCAGCAAATAGGCAAAGCCATTGAGGATCTCCTTGAGCTGGCGTTGCTGCTCCTTATTCTGCAAAGATAAAATGCCATTGATGGCCCGCAATTCCACATTTTCATCGGCGATACGGTTGAAGGCCACATTGGAATAATGAATATGCCCCTTGTCGTCTATGATGGCGCTGGGCTTATTATGGTTTTTCACCAGCTGTTGCAACTGATAGTTCTGGGTTTCCAGGGCCAGCAAGTTCCAATAATGGTGGCTCCAGGCCGCCAGTCCGGAATAGATTTCAGAGAGCGAGGTGAGGTCGCGACTACTGAAATCATCTTGCGCTGCACCACGGTAACTGCACAGGCTGCTCAGCCCACGCCCTTTCACCTGGCAGACGCCGCCGGCGGCGAATTGGGCGCCGAAACTTGCCAGCAGGCCCACCGAGCTTGAAATGCTGTTGGCGCTGACAATCCCCTTGCACCCTTAACCATCCCCTCATATGAGCGAGGCGTGGCGCGGCTTCTGAGGTATGATCGCCATCCTTGACCAGCTAATACCCAACAGACTATCCCCATGTTTAACCACGAACTAATCCTCAACCACATCGACGATATATTTGGACAAGACATGCATGCCAAGCGTGTTCTTTCCCTCGCCAATGCTACCCTCGGGGTTATCGAGTCAGGTTCACTGGCCATCCACGCCATCGGTAGTGGCCTCTCCTTGGCCAACGGTCTCGAACGTAAACATGCGGTTAAACAGGTGGATCGCCTGCTCACTAACACCAAGCTCAATGTCTGGAGCCTCTTTGACGATTGGGTGCCCTATGTGGTCGGTGAACGTACCGAGATCGTAGTCTCCATGGACTGGACCGAATTCGATGCCGATGATCACAGTACCTTGGTTATCAGCCTGCAAACCAACCACAGTCGCAGTACTCCGCTGCTGTGGAAAACCCATCGGAAATCGTTGCTCAAAGGGCAACGCAATGCCCATGAGAAAGAGCTGCTCACCAAGCTCAAGCAGACGTTGCCAGAGGGTATCTTCGTGACGGTAGTCGCTGACCGCGGCTTTGGTTACATGGAGCTGTTCGAACGCCTGGAGCAAGAGCTAGGCTTTGCTTATCTCATTAGATTTAAAGGAAATGTTTTGGTTGGTTACCCTGGTGTAGAGCAGGTTCCAGCTCGGGACTGGCTAACGCCGACCGGGCGCACCCGAACCCTCAAAGCGGTGGAGCTAACTGGGCAGCGACAGCCTGTCGAACGGGTCTATTGTTGTCACAAGAGTGGCATGAAAGACGCGTGGTTTCTGGCCAGTAACCGGACCGACCTGAGCGCCGCCAAGGCGTTGCAACTATACGGCCAGCGCTGGGGTATCGAGACCAGTTTTCGTGATATCAAAGATTACAAATTCGGCATGGGTATGGGAGATGTGCACATCAGTAATCCGGTCCGGCGCGACCGACTGTTTTTATTCAGTGCCCTGGCCATCGTCTTGCTGACGCTGCTGGGTAAGGCTGGAGACAGTGTCGGTCTAGAGAGAACGATCAAGGTCAATACCAGCAAGAGCCGAACCTATTCGTTCTTTCGGCAAGGGGTCATCTATTACCAGTTGCTACCTAAAATGAAAGAAGCCAATGCGGTCTTGTTGATGGATAAATTTATCTACTACCTGAAGCAACACCGCTTATATACCCGCACACTTGGAATTATTTGAGTCTCTAAAAATGAGGGGATCTCTGAGCCTTGCACCCTTTATCCAAGTAATGGTTGAACCACACATCCTGGCGATGATGTTGCAGGTAAAACTGCTGCTGGGCCTCGGTCAGACCGCTGGAAAAAAGCTTTATTCCGTCGCTCTTGTCATCATCCCGCAATAAAAACAGGGATGAACTACAGGAAACGTCGGCGCGAAATTGGTCCACGACGAGCTTAATGTCAGAATCATTAATACCGCACTCGTATAACTGGCTGATATAGGGCGATATCCTTTCTTTCTCTAAGGAAAGTGCGAACAAGTATCCCAAGAACAAAAAATGAAAATTTTAGTCATTTAATATCAATGGGTTACCAGTAAATGCTCTCGTGCCATATGACTTATTCGCACCTTCCCTAATGCCTTCACACCCGAACTCCTAATTCTTATTTTTATTGAAGAGGCATCTTACTCTGCAATGGGATAGTCGAAAAGTAGTCAAATGAACAAAGGGTTTATGATTTATTCATAAATAGTCATGAATATAGGCTCATGAATGAATATGGCCAAAAAGGGTAAATAGCCGCTCATGTTTTTCCTGGCGCTGGTCGCTTACCTCCCTGTTTTACCTCTTGATGTCTCACCACCCACTCGCCATCCCGGCCCCTCTTCCCCCCAAGATCACGCTTTTCAACATTGGGGTCATCTGCATCCACACCGATTCACATGTTGCATTTTGGTGACTTTGGTGTTTCCATTTTGAGCGCCGGACGATATTGTATATACAAATCATCCCCTCAACGGAATTGAACCATGCGGACCACAAGGAGAGAAAATGGAACCTGAACACACGCTCACTGCACCGGCAGGATCAGGGGCCGGCATCAAGCTGCTGTTGGCCAGCCTGCTTGGCATCGCCATCTTTTTTGTTCCCTTCGAGCTTGGCGGGCGCAGCACCATAGTGGTGGATCACCTGGCCGGCTTTCTGATTGCCCAGCGCCCCCTTGCCCTGACCCTCATTCTCTTGCTCATCGCCTATGGCGCCATCACCCCCTTGCTGGATGGCCGCTGGCGCGCCCGTCCCATCGACAGGGTATTGAGCCTGTTCAAGCTGCTCGGACTGGCCCTGGCCATTTTGTATGTCACAGACTGGGGCCCTGCCTGGTTGATGACCCCGGATCGCCTCCCCTTCCTGTTCGACAAACTGGCAATGTCAGTGGGTCTCATCGTGCCTATCGGCGCCATGGCCCTGACCTTCCTGCTCGGTTTCGGCCTGCTGGAATTCATCGGGGTGCTGATGCAACCCGTGATGCGCCCCCTGTGGCGCACGCCGGGTCACTCCGCTATCGATGCGGTCGCCTCTTTCGTCGGCAGCTACTCGGTGGGCCTGCTCATCACCAACCGAGTCTTCCTCGCGGGCAAGTACACGGTGCGAGAAGCCGTCATCATCGCCACCGGCTTCTCCACCGTCTCGGCCGCCTTCATGATCATCGTGGCCAAGACCCTCAACCTGATGGGACACTGGAACTTCTACTTCTGGTCCACCCTAGTGATCACTTTCGTCATCACCGCCATCCTGGCGCGTGTTCCTCCCATCAGTCGCCTGGCTCACCATGGCGAGACCGACGAGCCGCTACCGGCTGGCATGAGCCGCTGGCAGGCAGCCCTCACCTGCGGCCTGACCCAGTCCCACCAGGCCGATCCCCTGCTGCGGCAATTGAAGGACAACCTCAGGGACGGTCTTCACATGGCCGCTGCCGTGGTGCCCACCATACTGTCCGTCGGTCTGCTGGGCCTGCTGCTGGCAAAGCACACCCCCCTGTTCGATCTGCTGGGCTGGCTGCTCTGGCCACTGACCTGGCTGCTGGATCTCGGCGAGCCGCTCGCCACCGCCAAGGCCCTCTCGGCCGGTCTGGCCGAGATGTTCCTGCCCGCCATCCTGCTCAAGGATGCCGACCTGCTGGTGCGCTATGTCGCGGCCGTGGTTTCGGTCAGCTCGGTGCTCTTCTTCTCTGCCTCCATCCCCTGCATCCTGGCCACCCGGATCCCGGTGAGCGTGGGACAGCTGGTGGTGATCTGGCTGCTGCGCACCCTGCTTGGCATCCTGCTGGCCGCCTTGTGCGGCAGGCTGGCGCTGGCCCTCGGCTGGCTCGGTTGACCAGGGCTCATAAAAAAACAAAGCGCCATCAGGCGCTTTGTTTTTATCAGGATTGTCTCAGGGGGCGATGACGGCGAACCGGCCGCTGTTGAAATCATCTATCGCCTGATGGATCTCTGCCTCGCTGTTCATGACAAAGGGGCCATAACCCACGATGGGTTCATCGATGGGCTCGCCACTCAGCAGCAACAAGCTGGCCTCGCCCTCCGCCTCCAGCATGAACTCCTCCCCGTTGGGATCGAGCAGCACCAGTTGTGCTTCGCCCGCGCGCTCCTGACCGTTGATAATGAGAGAGCCCTTGAGCACCACCAAGGCGCTGTTCCATCCCGCTACCGCCGGCAGCACCACGCTGGCCCCGCCCTTGAGCCGCAGATCCCAGATGTTCATGGGCGAGAAGGTTCGGGCTGGCCCCTCTACCTCGCCTTGTTGCAACCCGGCATCGTTCCCGGCGATGATGCGCACCCGCACATCGCCCTCCTTGAGGCTCAGTTGCGGGATGCTGTCGCTGGTGATGCCCTGATAACCGGGCGTCGACATCTTGTGTTTGGCGGGCAGGTTGACCCACAGCTGCACCATGTCGAGGGTGCCACCACGACGGGTGAACCCCTGGGAGTGGAACTCGTCGTGCATGATGCCGGCGGCGGCCGTCATCCACTGCACGTCTCCCGGACCGATGATCCCCCCCTGGCCGGTCGAGTCGCGATGGGCGACCTCCCCTTCATAGACGATGGTGACCGTCTCAAAACCACGGTGCGGGTGCTCCCCCACTCCCCTGGCATGATCGGCGGGCTCGAAATGTGCCGGGCCAGCCCTGTCCAGCATCAGGAAAGGGCTCAAGGCGCGGCCATGGGTCTGATACGAGAACAGCGAGCGAACCGGGAATCCGTCGCCGACCCAGTGTTGTCGAGGGGCGCTGTAAATACCGATGACTCTTTTCATGATGCTCTCCTGGGTGATCGTCACGGGATGTGCCGTTGCTCGCATTGTGAGTCTGGAACGCTGCGTCCGGTAGACGTAAAATTGGCCATCAGCGTCCTATTTTGTGAACGATAAACCCATGCAACAGGATCTCAACGACCTCTATTTCTATGTCCAGGTGGTGGATCACGGGGGCTTTGCCCAGGCCGGCAGGGCCCTCGGCATGCCAAAATCGCGGCTCAGCCGCCGCATCGTCATGCTGGAGGAGCGACTCGGAGTGCGCCTTATCCAGCGTTCCACCCGCAGCTTCACCGTCACCGAACTCGGGCAGGCTTATTACACCCGTTGCCGGGCCATGCTGGTGGAAGCCGATGCGGCGCAGGATCTCATCGCCGCGACCCAGAGCGAGCCTTGCGGTCTGGTTCGCATCGCCTGCCCCATCGATCTGCTGCACGCCCACGTAGGGAGGATGCTGGTCTCCTTCGCCCTGGCCCATCCCAGCGTCAAGGTGCAACTCGTCGGGGTCAACCGGGCGGTGGATTTGGTCGCGGAGGGGTTGGACATGGCGCTCAGGGTGCGACCACTGCCCCTGGAGGACAGCGATCTCGCCATGCGGGTGCTGGGTTATGCGACCCAGTGTCTGGTGGCAAGTCCGGCCCTTGTCGCGTCACTCGGCATGCCCCGGGCCCCCGCAGATCTGCTGTCATGGCCGAGCCTCGGTCACGGCGCCAGCCTGGAAGGCCATCACTGGACCCTGCTGGGCCCCGATGGTGCCCGAGTCAAACAGCACCACAGCCCCCGCTTTGCCACCACCGACATGCAGACATTGCGTCAGGGGGCGATCGACGGGCTCGGGGTCGTGCAACTGCCCACCATGATGATGAATGAGCCCCTGGCCGATGGCCGGCTGGTGCGTCTGCTCCCCGACTGGGCACCGCGCCAGGAGGTGATCCACGCGGTCTTCCCCTCACGCCGCGGTCTGCTGCCTGCCATCCGCGCCCTCATCGATCATCTGGTCGAGGGCTTCTCCCCCCTGGGGCAGGCAAGTACGCAGCTCCCGCCATGATCTGTGCATGGCCGTTCCCGGGGGTGCCAACATGCAAAAGGCCAGAGCTTGGCTCTGGCCTTTTCATTTTTCCCCTTCTCAGAGGAGGAGAAACGCATACGGGCAGGATCCTCAGAAGGGCATTTTGAAGCCCGGGGGCAATTGCATGCCGCCGGTCAGCTCGCCCATCTTGGCCTTGTTCTGCTCTTCCACGCGGCGCACGGCGTCATTGACGGCGGCGGCGACCAGATCTTCCAGCATCTCCTTGTCATCTTCCATCAGGCTGGGATCGATCTCGATACGACGCACGCTGTGGCTGCCGGCCATGGTCACCTTGACCATGCCTGCACCCGCCTCACCGACCACTTCCATCTGGGCCAGCTGCTCTTGCATCTTCTGCATGCGCTCTTGCATCTGTTGGGCCTGTTTCATCAGGTTACCCATTCCACCTTTACCAAACATAGATCGTCTCTCGTCTTGAAATCCGGCATCCAGCGCCGGGCTGTGGGTTCATCTGCCCTAAGTGGGGGCAGCCAAAGGTCTTTTCAACCGGGGACAAACCCCGGCACGGTTTTTTCACCGCAACTCAGCGACTCAGGGGTTCGATGCTCTCGGGATGGAGCACGGCGCCGAAACGCTGCAGCAAGAATTGTACGTTGGGATCCGCCGCCAGATCCCGGCTCACCTGTTCACGCACCCTGAGATAGAGACGATGCTCTATCTCGAGCGGCGTCTCCCGCGCGGGATCCGAGCCCAGGGTCACATCGATGTGAACCGGGCCGCCCAGCTCGGGACCGATGATCTCGGCCAGATCGGCGCGGGCCTTGTCGCTCACCAGATGGCGCTGCTCGGGTTTGAGCAGCAGGGAGACCCGATTGCCTTCCCGGGTCATCACCGCGTTGATGGCCAGTTGACGCAGCCGACCACCCACCCCGGTGCGGGCGATGAGCTCGGCCCAGGCGTCCCCGCAATTGACCAGCAAGGACGAGGGGATCAGACGGGCGACCTCCCCCTCCTCTTCGGGCTGGGCGTCGCTCTCCAGGGCATCCCAGTCGATAGTCTCCATCAACGCAATGGCGGGCTGAGGCTCGCTGGCGGCCACTGGAGGCGCGGCAGACACCATAGCGGCAACCGCAGGTGCCGCCGTATCCGCGCTGCCGACGTCAGCGCCCAGATCCCAGGGCGGCAGATCCTCCTGCGAAGGAGATGCCATGGTGGCGGGAGCTGGCTGGGCGGAAGTCACTGCCCGCGTGGGCAACGGGGCACTGGCAAACCCCTCGTCAAACCCCTGATTCAGATACTCTTCGTAGTCACTGGCCCCCTCTTCATAGGCATCCAGAGGGGGCAGGTCGTCATACCCCGTTTGCATGGCAGATCCCTGCCCCGGCATCTCGGGCCGCGCCGCTGGTTGCACCTCGGCCTGGGGCGAAGTCGCGACGGCAGGCATCGGGGCCGGTTTGGTCGCGGCCACCGGTTTGACGGGAGTGACTCGGGGGGGCGCGGCGTTTGCACTCTGCTCGCCACGCAGGCGGCTTCGCAGCAGATTGCGCTTGCCAAGCAGGCTCTGCATGCTGGAGGTCGAAGAGATGGCGACGTCTTCCCCTTGGACCTCAACCTGCTGCGTCTGCCCGGCGTCATCCGCCGCCAACGGCGCAGAGGCTGGCTCTGCTGCAGGCGGACTGGCGGGCACCACGGCCTCGTAGCCCATCCGTTCGGCCTCACGCAGCAGCTCATCCTGCTCGGCAAAGAGCGGATCCAGCACTGCGCCCTCCTCCGCCTTGGGTGCGGGGGCGACGTGCTCGGCCTCAAGGACCGATGCTGGCGCGGCGGGAGCCTGTGGTGCTGCGCTGGCAGCCGGGGCCGGCTCAGCCCCCTGGGGCTTTCCCGGCAGGAGCGGCGCGCTTTCCCTCGCAGCCGCCATCACGCCGGAGTGCCCTGTCATGAGAGGTTGGGCCGCCAGGTTGGCGGGATGGACCACCTCGCGCCGGGGAGAGAAGGCCAGCATCCGCAGACAGGTCATCTCCAGTGCGGTGCGCCCGTCAGGGGCCCAGGGCAGATCCTTGCGCCCCCCCAGCACGATTTGATAGCAGAGCTGCACCTCTTCCGGGCTCATGGCTCCGGCGAGCTGCAGCAAGGCATCGGCATCCGCCCCCTGCTCCTGCACGCTCGCAGGCAGCAGTTGCGCCATGGCCACCCGATGGAGCAAAGCTTCCAGCTCGGCGTGAAGCTGATCGAAATCCGGCCCCAGGGTAGCAATCTCGGTGATCTTGGCCATGGTAGCGGGTGCATCCTGGCGCAGCACTGCCTCCAGCAACTGGTGCAGGTGGTGATGATCGAGGGTCCCCAGCATGGCGAGCACGCTCTCCAGGCGCACGCTGCCGTTGCCGTGGGCCAATGCCTGATCGGTGAGGCTCAGGGCATCGCGCATGCTGCCATCGGCCGCCTTGGCCAGGGCCAGCAGGGCGCGAGGCTCGAAGGGTTGTCCCTCCTGATCCAGCACCCATTCGAGCTGCCTGGCAATCTGGGTCTGATCCAGACTCTTCAGATGAAACTGCAGGCAGCGCGAGAGGATGGTGATGGGGAGCTTCTGCGGATCCGTGGTGGCCAGCAGGAATTTCACATAGGGGGGCGGCTCTTCCAGGGTTTTGAGCAGCGCATTGAAGCTGTGGCGCGACAGCATATGCACTTCATCGATGAGGTACACCTTGAAACGACCACGGGCCGGACGGTACTGGACGTTGTCGAGCAGTTCGCGGGTGTCTTCCACCTTGGTGCGGGACGCCGCATCGATTTCCAGCAGATCGACGAAATTGCCCTGATCGATCTCGCGGCAGGTATCGCACACACCGCACGGATGGCTGCTGATCCCCTGCTCGCAGTTGAGGCTCTTGGCCAGAATGCGGGCGATGGTGGTCTTGCCCACCCCGCGGGTCCCGCTCAGCAGGTAGGCATGGTGAAGCCGTCCCTGATCCAGGGCATTGGTCAGGGCAGTCAGCACATGTTGCTGGCCGACCACTTGTTCAAACGTATGGGGGCGCCATTTGCGCGCCAAAACCTGATAGCTCATAGATCTCGATGCTGGGAAACGAGGCATTGAGGCTGGATGCTAACACAAATGGAGGGCTGGCTGTATGGGGGATGCGCCGCCTTGGGAGGGATCGCTTGAATTTCAAACCGGTGCCCGTTCAGGCACCGGTTTGCGGCAGAAAGCAGGGTGACGAGGCCTGCCGCGCGAAGGGGCGATTTACGCCCCCGCGAGTTCCACCAGAGAGACCACCTTGACGCCGGCGGCGGTCAGGCGGGCATCACCGCCCAGGGACGGCAGGGAGATGATGAAGGCGGCATCCGCTACCTCACCGCCGGCGCGGCGGATGAGCTTGACGGTGGCATCGACGGTGCCGCCGGTGGCCAGCAGATCGTCCACCACCAGCACCTTGTCACCGGGCACGATGGCATCGGTGTGCAGTTGCAGGGTGTCGGTGCCGTACTCCAGGGCGTAGGACTCCTCGATGACGGCGCGGGGCAGCTTGCCCGGCTTGCGCACCGGCACGAACCCCAGCCCCATGGCGTAGGCAACCGGGGCGCCGAAGATGAAGCCACGGGCCTCGGTGCCGACAATCTTGGTGATGCCTTGATCACGGTAATGATCGGCCAGCAGATCGATGGTGGCCTTGAAGGCCTCGGCATTCTCGATCAGGCTGGTGATGTCGCGAAACAGAATGCCCGGCTTCGGATAGTCGGGAATGGTCTTGATGCTCGCTTCGATAAACTTCAGGGTTTCCGGATTCATTATTTGACCGCTTATTTTTTGAGCCCTGCCATGGCGGCGCACGGGGTCTCCGCCTGGGGGCAATAAAAAGGCCCGTCACGCAAAAATGACGAGCCGACTCCATAGCATTATTGCCGCGATAGCTTAGGGATTTCACTTCTTCATTGCAACCGGCTCCAGCACCGGCAGACGCATCAACCAGGTGAGCAGGATCACCATTATGACAACCAGCAGCCACCTCACCCAGGGCAACGGCACCACCAGCAGCGATACCGAGAACGAGATCAGGATAAAGATGATGGCGCGGCGTCTCGCGTGACGGCGAATGCCGCGATACTGCTGCCAGTCGAGGATGGGGGGGCCAAACCAGGGATGCGCCAGCAACCAGCCATGAAAGCGGGGGGAGGAGCGCGCAAACAGCGCCGCCGCCAGCAACATGAAAGGGGTGGTCGGCAGCAGGGGCAGGACTATCCCGACTATCCCGGTGGCGAAGGCAAGCCAGCCCAGGGCCATCAGACACCAGCGTTTCATGGGTACTCCTCTGCATGTATCTCTGCCTTTAGCCTAACAGAGTTGGCCCGGAAGCTGACAGCCTGGCCCAGTCGGCGGCCGTCGATTGGGGTCATCGAGTGGGCAGACGGCTGACAATCCCGGCCATTGCCACTACAATCTGCGCTCTTTTTTCTCCCCTTGTCTTCGGAAGCAGCTATGCGCGTTATTTTGGCCCCCATGCAGGGGGTGCTGGATCACCTGATGCGGGAGGTCCTCACCTCCGTCAATGATTACGACCTCTGCGTCAGTGAATTCATCCGGGTGGTCGATCAACTGCTGCCCGCCAAGGTCTTCCATCGCCTCTGCCCCGAGCTGAAACAGGATGGCAAGACCCGTGCGGGGACCCCGGTACGGGTGCAACTGCTGGGACAACATCCGGAGTGGCTGGCAGAAAATGCCATACGGGCCATCGAGCTCGGCTCTCCCGGGGTCGATCTCAACTTCGGCTGCCCTGCCCCCACGGTCAACAAGAGCAAGGGGGGCGCCGTGCTGCTCAAGGAGCCCGAGACCATCTATCGCATCGTCAAGGCGGTGCGGGAGGCCGTGCCTGCCCACCTGCCGGTGAGCGCCAAGATCCGTCTGGGATACGATGACAAGGATCTCTATCTGGACAACGCCCAGGCCGTCTATCAGGGGGGGGCCAACGAGCTGGCGGTGCATGCCCGCACCAAGCGCGAAGGCTACAAGGCGCCGGCACACTGGGAGTACGTGGACGCCATCCGCCGCGCCCTGCCCATCCCCGTCACCGCCAACGGCGAGATCTGGAACCATGCCGATGCCCTGACCTGTGCCCGGGTGTCCGGTTGCGATGCCCTCATGGTGGGCCGGGGCGCCATCTCCCTGCCCAACCTGGCCAACGTGATGAAGACGGGGTGTGCCCACATGAGCTGGGCCGAGGTACTGCAACTGATGGTGACCTACACCGAGCAGGATCTGGCGAGCGACAAGGCCGACTACTACCCCAGTCGCATCAAGCAGTGGTTCTCCTACATAGTGCGGGAATACCCCCAGGCCGACGAGCTGTTTCGTCGCATCCGCACCATCAAGACCGCAGAGGAGATCCGCACCGCCCTCGAGCGCGAGTGCGCCTCACAGGCCTAGACTTGGCCGCCGCCCCGCGGCGCCCTATGATGAAGGCTCATTGACAGGAGGTCAGGATGCAGGGAGTGCCGGTCAACTTTACCCATCAGCACGACAGGGCCGATTTCCGCGCCCTGCCGGGGCAGCCTGCGACCGAGCTCTATCGCGCCCACATCCAGCACCACATCTTCGATCCCCATAGTCACGAGGGGTTTGGCCTCGGTGTCATCGAGTGCGGTGCCGAGCGCTTTCGCTATCGCGGCAGCCAGCTCCTTGCCGGTCCCGGCAGCCTGGTGCTGATGAACCCCGATGAGCTGCACACGGGCGAGTCAGCCTGCGAGCAGGGATGGCGCTATCGCATGCTCTACCTGCCCGCCGACCGGCTCGAGGCCATCAGCGGCGAGCGCGACTGGTATTTCACCGATGCCGTACGAAGCGATCCGCGCACTGCCCCCGTCCTGCAGGCGGCCCTGGATGCCCTCTGGCACTGTGACAGCAAGCTCGCCGCCGACGGCCTGCTGCTAAGGGTGTGCGAGACCCTGCGCCCCCATGCCCGGGCCCTGGCTGCCCCGCGCGAAGCGGCCCACCCTCTGGGCCGCGCTATCGACTATATGCAGGCCTGTTTCGCCCGCCCCATTACCCTGGCCGAGCTGGCCGGTTCGGTGAACCTCAGCCCCTACCACTTCCAGCGCAGCTTCAAGGCCCGCTTTCACGTCACCCCCCAGCAGATGTTGATGGCCATCCGCCTGCAGCGCGCCAAGGGGTGGCTGGCTGCCGGCCTGCCCGCGGCCGAGGTGGCCGCCGCCTGTGGTCTGGCCGATCAGTCCCACCTCAACCGTGCCTTCCTGCGCCGCTATGGCACCACCCCGGTCCGCTACCAGAAACAGGTGCAGGCTGGCCGCTAAAGCGCAATCTGGTTCAATACGCCCCCCTTCCCCCCTGCTAGGCTGGCCTCCTTCTTCTTTACCGGATATGAAACATGTTGATCGGAGTGCTGTTTGCCCTGCTGGCCGGCCTGATGTGGGGGCTCATCTTCGTCGCCCCCCTCTTGGTGGACGGCTACCCCCCCGCCCTGCTCGCGAGCGGCCGCTACCTCGCCTTCGGCCTCATCGTGCTGCCGCTCGCCTGGCAGGCCCGCAAACACCTGGCGGCCCTCTCGGCCAGCGACTGGCGAGAGGCCCTCGCCCTTACTCTGGTGGGGAACCTCCTCTACTACTTCTGCCTGTCGGGGGCCATCTTGCGCATCGGCTCGCCCCTGGCGGCCATGTTTATCGGCACCCTGCCGGTGGTGACGGCCCTGGCCGCCAACCGCCTCTATGGCGCACGGGACGGTCGCCTCTCCCGCACCCGGCTCTACCCGTCCCTGGTGCTGATGGGGGCCGGCCTCTATCTGGTCAACAGCGCCGAGCTGATCTGGCACACCGAGGCGCGCACCGAACAACTGCTTGGGCTCGCCCTGGCGGTGGGCGCCGTGCTGTGCTGGACCTGGTATCCCCTGCGCAACGCCCGCTGGCTGCGCGAGCACCCGGGCCGCAGTCCGGCCGTCTGGGCCACCGCCCAGGGGCTGGTGACCCTACCGGTAGCGCTCATTGCCTATCTCGGCAGCCTCGGCCATCTTGCCCTGAGCGCACCGGACTTTCCCCTGCCCTTCGGGCCGACGCCCCTGCGCTTCGTGCTGCTGATGGGGGCAGTGGGGCTCTTCTGCTCCTGGCTCGGCACCCTGTGCTGGAACGAAGCGAGCCAGCGCCTGCCGACCGTGCTGGTCGGGCCGCTCATCGTGTTCGAGACTCTTGCGGGACTCTTGTACGCCTTCATGCTGCGCGGGATCATGCCCCCCATGAGTACCCTGGTAGGTGTCGTCTGTCTGGTGGCGGGGGTGCTCTACGTCATCACCGGTAAGCCGCAGCACCTGCCGGAAAAACCCGTCAAAGCACGGTTAACTTGACTCATGTCATCTTGATAAACCGCGGGTTTCCCTATACTGGCCGAGTTTTATCACTCGTTTTTGGGGGCTGCTGTGTGTGAAGTGACGCAAGCCCGGTTGGCCGAATGGCATCAGCGCCTTCTGACCGACTGGGCGCAAACAAGAGAGGAGCTGATCCGTCAGCTCAAGGCCTGTCGACAAGATGACTGGGCACAGAAGGTGGAGCGCTGCGAGCGGGATCAACTGGTTGATCTGACCAGCCGTCTCGATCTGCCCGGGGTGGAACACCGCGTGGCACGCCTCAAACGGCTCGACGCGGCGCTCTGCCAGATGGATCTGGGGCTCTATGGCTTCTGCTCCGATTGTGAGGAGCCGCTGCTCCCTGAACAGCTGGAACAGGATCCGACCCTGCAACGCTGCCCGCGCTGCGAGGCCCGCTACCGCAAGGGATTCCACGCTCACGAACTCTGATGGGGGCACCCTTTGTGCCCGCCATTTTCCTCCTCCCCCCCTACTCGCTTCCCATCATGACCAACCCCCTGGCGCGACGATCCCGGCAACCCCGGGGGCAACCGCACAGGCATGAAAAAGGGGAGTCATTGACTCCCCTTCTCGTACTGCGTACTCGTCACTGGGCCAGCAGGTGGCCTACCAGCTCATGACGCCACCCTTGCAGCAGCATGGGCTTGTCCGCCCTGGCCCGCTCCTCGGCACTCATGCGCCAGCTCCAGGTGAAGTACTGGTGGATGATCTTCTTGCTCGCCACCAGCTCCGGTGGAATGTTGCTGGCCTTGGCCTTCTCCTCCACCATGGCCTTGATGCGCTTGAGCTCGGCCTTGTACTGGGGGAAGTCCACCAGACGGCGGATGGGATCGGGCCAGCTCGCAGGGTCGCTCTGCTGGGCGGCGGCGACGATGTCCAGCATCCGCTTGCCGTGGATCTTGATCTCGATGGGCGAGAGGCCCAGTTCGTTGAGATCCCGAAGGGAAGCGGGACGACGCTCCGCCACCTTGAACAGGTGCAGCTCTTTGACCACGAAGTTGAGGGCGAGATCCCGGCGTACCGCTTCCTGCTGGCGCCAGGCGGCCAGCTCGCGCAGGATGGCCAGCTCACGGCGACCCAGTTGCCAGGCGTTGACTATCTCGAGGTAGGCCTGACGGGGATCGCTGCCCTGGGTCTTGCGGGCAGAGTGGTTCTGGCACTCCTGCTCGAACCAGGGGAACTTGCCGCTCTCGCGCAGTCTGGCCATCACCTTCTCGTAGAGGGGCATGAGGTAGAAGACATCCGCCGCGGCATATTCCAGCTGACGAGGGGTAAGGGGGCGCGCCAGCCAGTCGGTACGGGCCTGATCCTTCTCAAGCTCGACCCCGAGGAATTCGTTGACCAGGGCGCCAAACCCCACCGACACGCCATGGCCCAGGAAGGCTGCCGCCAGCTGGGTATCGTGCATCTGGTTGGGCAGGTGACCCGCCTGATGCTGGATAAGTTCCAGATCCTCACCGGAGGCGTGCAGGATGGCAATCTGTCCGGCCCGACCGAGGCGCTGCCACAAACCGGAGAGATCCAGGGTCAGGGGATCGAGCAGGGCAAGCTGCTTGCCATCGTAGATCTGGAACAGACCGAGCTGGGGATAGTAGGTACGGGTGCGAACGAATTCGGTATCGATGGCCAGGGGAACGTCGGCCAGAGAAGCGAGATACTGATCCAGTTCGGCTTGCTGTGAAATGAGTTGATATTGCATCGTTGCCTGCACGTTGGTCGGATCCAGAAAGAAAAAACCGTGGATGTCCCACGGTTTTGCATAACGACAGCGCTGGACTGCAAAGCAGTGCATGCCGGTTACTGCTTGGCAATCTCCTCGTCGCGCAGCACGCGGCGCAGGATCTTGCCCACGTTGGTCTTGGGAAGTTCGTCGCGAAATTCTACCAGTTTCGGCACCTTATAGGCAGTCAGATGTTTGCGGCAGTGGGCAATTATCTCCTCTTCCGCCAGCTTTGCATCTTTCTTGACCACGAAGATCTTCACCTGCTCGCCGGACACCGGGTTGGGTACGCCGACGGCGGCCACCTCCAGCACCTTGGGATGCAGGGCAACCACGTCTTCTATCTCGTTCGGGTAGACGTTGAAGCCGGAGACCAGGATCATGTCCTTCTTGCGATCGACGATCTTGAAGAAACCCTGCTCGTCGCATACCGCGATGTCGCCGGTGCAGAGCCAGCCATCCTGCATCACCTCTGCGGTCGCCTCCGGGCGCTGCCAGTAGCCGGTCATCACCTGAGGACCGCGCACCTGCATCTCGCCGGGGGCGCCCCGTTCGGTGACCTGGTTCCCCTCGTCATCCACCAGACGGATCTCGGTGGAGCAGACCGGCAGGCCGATGGAGCCGTTGTAATCCACCAGGTCATAGGGGCAGACGCTCACCAGCGGCGAGCACTCGGTCAGGCCATAGCCCTCCAGCAGCGGGGTGCCGGTCAGCCCCTTCCACTGCTCGGCCACCGCCCGTTGCACCGCCATGCCGCCACCGATGGTGAGCTTGAGCTTGGCAAAATCCATGCCCTTGAACTCGTCGTTGTTGACCAGGGCGTTGAACAGGGTGTTCACTCCGGTGATGCAGGTGAAAGGATACTTCTTGATCTCTTTGACAAAACCCGGGATGTCGCGGGGGTTGCTGATGAGCAGGTTGTAGCCCCCCAGACGCATGAACAGCAGGCAGTTCACCGTCAGGGCGAAGACGTGATAGAGCGGCAGCGCCGTGACCACAAACTCCTTGCCGCGCTCCAGCACGGGGCCATAGACACCGAGGCACTGCTCGACGTTGGCGATCATGTTGCGATGAGTCAGCATGGCCCCCTTGGAGAGGCCGGTGGTCCCGCCGGTGTATTGCAGGAAGGCGATGTCCTGGTTGCTGATCTCGGGTTTGATGTACTGCAGGTAGCGCCCCTTGGCGAGGGCCTGGCGCATGGTGCTGGCATGGGGCAGGTTGTACTTGGGCACCAGCTTCTTGACGTATTTGACCACGAAGTTGACCAGGGTCCCCTTGGCCAGCCCCAGGTTGTCTCCCATCCGGGTCAGGATCACATGCTTGACCGGGGTGTCATACACCACTTTTTCCAGGGTGTGGGCAAAGTTGGAGACGATGACGATGGCCTTGGCGCCGGAGTCTTTCAACTGATGCTCCAGCTCGCGCGGGGTATAGAGGGGGTTGACGTTCACCACCGTCATGCCGGCCCGCAGGATGCCGAATACCGCGATGGGGTATTGCAGCAGGTTAGGCATCATCACGGCCACCCTGTCCCCCTTGCCGAGCTTGAGCTCGTTTTGCAGGTAGGCGGCGAAGGCTCGGGACTGCTCCTCCAGCCGGCGGTAGGTAATGGTCTGCCCCATGTTGACGAAGGCGGGCTGATCGGCGAACTGGTTCACCGACTCTTCAAACATCTCGACCAGAGAGCCGTATTGGTCTGGATTGATCTCGGCGGGCACCCCTTCTGGATAACGCTTCAGCCAGACTCTTTCCACGAACTTCTCCTGCATAACTCGCACCTGTGCGCTCACTGTGTTGCCTCCGTCCCTGTCACATCCATTTCAATCAATTGTTTTAAGTTCATGCTCTAATGCCGCACATATTTACATAAGGCAACATCAATTAACAGTGAATTAACAACGGGAAATGTGAGGGAGAAAGCAAACCTGACATGATTCAAAGCCGCCGATCCTACCGGATTTGAGCGAAGTTTTCGATATAAACGGCGGTTTCTGATGAATTTTCCATATGAAAATGATGGCCTCCTGCCACTGTCACCCGTTCAATGTGGCCAAAGGCCGCCTCCCGCAACTGCCACTGTGCCAGGAGCCCGGGGAAGCCCTGCTCTCCCCGGATAAAGAGCACCGGACAGACGATGGCCCGGATCAGGGCCTGGGCCTGCCCCTCGCTCATGCGCAGGGGCGAGAGATCGCGAAGACGGGGATCACTGCGCCAATACCAGCGCCCTGTCCGCGCCTCCAGTTGTCGCTCGCAGATAAGGCGTGCCGCACTCGGGGGGATGTCTGCCACCTTGCAGCGGGCAGCCACCGCCTCCTCGAGGGTGGCAAATCCACTGGTTGCACGCTCACGGGTACGAGTGCGGTTGAGGATGGCGCGGCGCAGCTGCCCCGGTACCTCCTCGTCGGGCTGGCTCAAGGGGCCGAGCCCCTCCAGCAGAATGAGCCGCTCGATTTGTTCGGGAAAAACGCCGGCATAGGCAGAGGCAATCAGCGCCCCTAGGGAGTGACCAAGCAGGATGAAACGCTGCCAGCCCGCGGCCTGGGTGATCTGGTAGAGATCATCCAGCCAGTCCACGAAGACATAGGGAGTCGACTTGTGATCGGAGTGACCATGGCCCGGCAGATCGACGCAGACCAGATGAAACGCTCCCAGCCAGGGGGCCAGAGGCAAAAAGCTGGCACCGTTGTCGAGCCAGCCATGGAGGGCCACCAGCAGCGGTCTGCCCTCCTGACCATTGTCCAGCAGGGCGATGTGCCGCCCGTCCGCCAGGCGCAGCCTGCGCTCCTGCAATGTCGCCGTCATCCGGGCTCCTCAGCGGCGCAGGGGCCGTCTGGGCCAGAAGGGATCATAGAAAGGATCGTAAAAGTAGGGATCCATGTAGCGGATCTCCACCTCCTTCACCGGTGGCCACAGCTTGCTCCCCGTCACCTTGAGTACCGAGAAGCGATACTTGTGCTCGCCAATCTGGCTGTCCACCGGCTTGTCGAGGGTGCCGAGCACCGTCAGGCTGCGACCCTTGGCATAGAGGGTCGGGTCGACAAACCCCTGCATGATGGCGAGAAAACGACCTGGGCTCTGCTCGGTCTGCTCCGGCACCCCGTTGGACTTGAGGGGCAGATAGACCACCTCGATGACACTCTGATCCGCCTTGTTGTGGACCGCCGAGATGACACCGCTCCAGCGGGCCGGCTTGCTTTCCATCCCCTGCAGGGCGGGTTGATAGGCCACTAGCTGATCCGCAGGCTCATAGGCAAGCTCTTTGGGCACCGTGCTGCAACCGCCCAGCAGCAGCCCCACCAATCCCAGCATGATCACGGATTTTCTCATTCGTCTCTCCTTCATCGTCCGACAAAGCAGCCCGGGGCAGCTGTTGCCGCCTATTCGCGACCCGGCAGTTTCTTCCAGGTCACCTTGTCACGCAGATAGACAGGGGTGGCCTGCTCTACCGGCACCGCCTCACCCGCAAGCCAGGCCTGGCGTGCCAGAGGCAGCATGTCGGCGGCCGCCGGGAAACGCACCTGGCTTGGGGTCAGCACATCTGCCAGGCCGCACAGGGTCTCGCCATAGGTTTCAAAACCGGTGCCAACGCAGCTCACCGCGCCAGTAAGCTTGTCACGGGACTGCACCAGTGCGGCTGGTTCGCTCACCACCTCCTCGCCCACCAGCGTCATCACTCCGTCCACCAAGGCGTAGTGGCCGAAATAGACCTCGTCCATGCGCGCATCGATGGCGGCAAGCACCTGCTCGGCCCCTTCCAGCTTATGGGCCCCCTGGGCCATGGCTGCCAGGGTGGAGACACCGATCATCGGCACGCCGGCACCAAAGGCGAGCCCCTGGGCCACGCTGATCCCGATCCGTACCCCGGTGAAGGAGCCAGGCCCACGGCCGAAGGCGATGGCGTCGAGCTCATCCAACGATAGACCTGCTTCATCCAACAGAGCCTGAACCATGGGCAGGATCTTGCGGGTATGGTCACGGGGCGCCTCTTCCCAGCGGGAGTAGAGGGTATCGCCCACCATGAGGGCTGCGGAGCAGGCTTCGGTGGCGGTATCCACGGCCAGGATCTTCAACTCATCCATTCTTTTTATTCTCTTCACATCAGTCAGTTAAATCGTCAGCATGGCCAAGGCCTGCCGTCATGCATGGCCGGGTGCAATCAGCCCCGGCGCGGCGGACTCACTCCCGTGGTCCGAAAAATTCTCCCAGGGTCGCCAGCTCCCGGGTCCGTGGGATGGCAGGCAGACTCTTGATGAAGGTGGCGCCATAGGGCTTGTTGACCACCCGGGGATCACAAATAACCAGTACGCCGTGATCACTGCGATCACGGATGAGCCGCCCCACCCCCTGCTTGAGGGCAATCACCGCCTTGGGCAACTGCAGCTCGGCAAAGGGATCTCCCCCCTTGAGCTTGCAATCCTCCACCCGAGCCTTGAGCTGGGGATCGTCCGGGCTCGCAAAGGGCAGCTTGTCGATGATAACACAGGACAATGCCGCCCCCCGCACGTCTATCCCTTCCCAGAAACTGCTGGTGGCCACCAGCACGGCCCGACCGTTCTCCACGAAGCTCTTGAGCAGCCGCTGCTTGTTGTCTTCCCCTTGCAGCAGGACGGTGCGGCCGATTTCCCGGCGCAGCACCTCGGCCACCTGGCGCATCACCTGATGGCTGGTGCAGAGGAAGAAGCACCCCCCCGGCGTCTTGTTGATGAGGGGGATCATCAGGGTCGCCAGCTGCTCCCCGCGCCCGAAGGCATTGGGCTCTGGCAGGAAACGGGGTACGCACAGGCGCGCCTGCTCGGCGTAATCGAACGGACTGTCGAGAATGAGTTCGGCGCTGCCGGCCAGCCCCATCTCGGCGACGAAGTGGGCGAAGCGATTGTCCACCGTCAAGGTGGCCGAGGTGAAGACCCAGGCCACCTCGGGGCGCTGCACCTCGGCACCGAAGCGCTCGGCGACCGACAGCGGCGTCAGATTGAGGGTAAAGTGCAGACGCGAACAGTCATACCAGTAGGAGAAACCGGTCTGGTTGACCGCCAGCACCTCCCCAAGGCGAGTGCGCAGCTCACTGATGCGCTCGAAGCAGTGATCCAGCTGCTCCCCTCGCCCGAGCGCCAGTTTCAGCACTTCATAACAGAGCCCGATGGCATCGTTGAGGCGGGCCAGCGCCTGGGCCCAGAGGGATTGTCTCAGCAGATCCCGGGTGTTGCCGCGCCCCCCCTCCACGCCGAAGGCAAGGCGCAGATCCTGACTGGCAATGGCGAGCCTGTCCGCCGCCTTGCCAAGCTGGGCCATGTCATGAGCCTCTGCCCGGTAGGCGAGCTGGATATCCTGCGCCAAATCCTGGATGGTGCGGCTGCCCACGGACTTGCCGAAGTAATGGCTGGCGATCTCAGGCAGCTGGTGCGCCTCGTCGAATACATAGACCTGCGCCTCGGGCACCAGCTCGCCAAAGCCGGTGTCTTTGACCGCCATGTCGGCGAAAAAGAGGTGGTGGTTGATCACCACCACCTGGGCGTCCATGGCACGGCGCCGGGCGATGACCAGATGACAATCATCGTAATAGGGGCAGTCGCGACCCAGGCAGTTGTCGTTGGTGCTGGTGACGTGGGCAAGGATCTCGGCGTTCTCCTGTAGCCCCGGGATATCCCCCACATCGCCGTTGTCGGTGGCAGTCGACCAGGATTTGACCTTCACGAGATCGCTCAGGATCTCGGGCTTTTGCAGATGGGATTCACTCAACAGCCGGTTCATCCGCTCGATGCAGAGGTAATTGCTGCGCCCCTTGAGCAATGCCACCGGCGGGGTGTAGTGAAGCGCCCCCGTGATCGTGGGCAGATCCCGATAGAAGAGCTGCTCTTGCAGGTTCTTGGACCCGGTGCTGATCACCACCCGCTTGCCGGATTCCAGCGCAGGCACCAGATAGGCATAGGTTTTGCCAGTGCCCGTTCCAGCCTCCGCCAGCAAGCGGCCACCTTGCTTGATGGCGCGCGACACCGCCTCGGCCATCTCCAGTTGCGGGGCACGGGCCTTGAAGCCGTCAATATGGCGGGCCAGGGGGCCGTCTGGCTTGAACAGGGTCTGGATGATGGTCAAAGGCATGTCCCGCTGCAAAAGCGGGCATTATGCCAAAAGCGCGGAAAAAGCGGGACTGATAATGCGTTCAGACGAAGAGATCAATCCGGTGGTCCGGATCCGGTTTGTGATCATCATCCTGCACCGCTGGTTGATCAGGCTTTGGCGGCTGCTCTCTCTGCTGGTGATGCTGGCCACCGCCGCCATTGTCGGTGCCTATCTTGCGCAGCTGATGTTTCTGGCTGATCTGGGTCACCTCCCGCTTGATGTCATCCGGGCTCGGTGTCGAGGGTGCGCGGGGCAGGATGGGAAATAACAGGTCCTGGCTGGGCATGATGTCGCCTCCTTTGGCATCTCATTGTCTAGTTATCGACCAGAAAACCGTTTTCTCAACTTTAATCGTCCGGATCACATTTTTCGGTTGCTTTTTCTGTCAAGGCAGGTAGTTTAAACCGGGCGTCAACAACGGCATCTGATTTGTAAAGGATTGATTACATCATGAAGTTCACCACCCTGAAGACTCATCATCACCATCATCATCCCGAATAGTCTTTCAGGAGGTTGACTGCTGGAAGACACTTAACTGGTGACTTCCAAAAGGACCGCAAGATTCATGAACCCTCGGAAGCACATACTTCCGAGGGTTTTTTCGTTTTTGACTAAAAGGAAATCGAGCAATGGAAACACAACGTCTGCGCATCGCCATGCAAAAGTCCGGTCGTCTGAGCCAGGATTCCCAGGCCCTCTTCAAGAGCTGCGGCCTCAAGATCAACCTGCGGGAACAGCGCCTCATCGCCCATGTCGAGAACATGCCCATCGACATTCTGCGAGTGCGTGATGACGACATCCCGGGTCTGGTGATGGAAGGGGTGGTCGATCTTGGCATCATCGGCGAGAACGTTCTCGAAGAGGTGCAGCTCATCCGCGCAGCCCAGGGGCAGCCCTTTGCGGTGAAGACCCTCAAGCAGCTCGACTTCGGCGGCTGCCGCCTCTCTCTGGCGGTGCCGGACGATGTCAACTACACAGGGCCACAGAGCCTGGCCGGCAAGCGCATCGCCACCTCCTACCCCGGTCTGCTCAAGCGCTTCTTCGACGAGAAGGGCCTGGGCTTCAAGAGCGTGATGCTGGGCGGCTCGGTGGAAGTGGCCCCCCGCGCGGGTCTGGCCGATGCCATCTGCGATCTGGTCTCCACCGGCGCAACCCTGGAAGCCAACGGCCTGAAAGAGGTCGAGGTGATCTACCGCTCCAAGGCCGTCCTGGTGCAGGCCCCCAACCCCCTGAACGATGCCAAGCAGAAACTCATCGACAAGCTGCTGCCTCGCATCCAGGGGATGCAACAGGCGCGCGAAAGCAAATACATCATGCTGCACGCCCCCAAAGACAAGCTCGATGCCATCACCGATCTGCTGCCGGGGGCGGAACGTCCCACCATCATGCAGCTCGCCGGTGACACCAACCAGGTGGCCCTGCACGTCGTCTCCAGCGAAACCCTCTTCTGGGAGACCATGGAACAGCTCAAGGCCCTGGGTGCCAGCTCCATCCTGGTGCTGCCCATTGAAAAGATGATGGAATAAGCCGAGAGAGATGGAATAAGGAAGACACATCATGCAGACCCTGATCTGGAAGACCCTCTCCCCCGCCCGGCAAGCCGAGGTCCTGACCCGGCCCGCCCTTGGCGACGAAGCCGACATCGGTACCGTGGTGCGAGACATCATTGCTGCGGTACGCAGCCGGGGCGATGAGGCCCTGCGCGAGCTGAGCCAGCGTTTCGAACGCGCGCCCCGCGAACAGCTTCGGGTGAGCGACGCGGAAGTGGATGCCGCCTGCGCTCGACTCGGTGATGACATCAAGGGCGCCATCGAGGCCGCCATCGCCAATATCCGTACCTTCCACGCCGCCCAGGTGCAGCCCGTCGTGCGCGTCGAGACCCAGCCCGGGGTGCTGTGCGAGCTGCGCACCCAACCCATCAGCCGGGTCGGTCTCTATGTCCCGGGAGGCAGCGCGCCGCTCCCCTCCACCGTGATGATGCTGGCCATTCCGGCAAGCCTGGCCGGTTGCCGTGAGGTGGTGCTCTGCACCCCGTCTCCGGCGAGCGACGAGATCCTGTTTGCCGCCCGCGCCTGTGGCGTTCGCCAGGTGTTCGCCATCGGCGGCGCCCAGGCCATCGCGGCCATGGCCTATGGCACGCAGACCATCCCCAAGGTGGACAAGATCTTCGGCCCGGGCAACGCCTATGTGACCGAAGCCAAGGGCCAGGTTTCCCGTGACTGGCGGGGCGCCGCCATCGACATGCCAGCCGGCCCCTCCGAGGTGCTGGTGATCGCAGACGAGAGCGCCAACCCGGCCTTCGTGGCATCGGATCTGCTCTCCCAGGCCGAGCACGGCCCCGACAGCCAGGTGGTGCTAGTCACCACCTCCGCTTCCCTGGCCGATGCCATCGGCAGCGAGCTCCAGGTGCAGCTCGCCGACCTCAGCCGCCGCGACATCGCCGAGCAAGCCCTGAAGGCAAGCCTGGTGATCCTCTGCGACAACCTGGAGGAGGCCTGCGCCATCTCCAACGCCTATGCCCCGGAACACCTCATCGTGCAGACCCGGGCCCCCCGGGATCTGCTGGACAAGCTCGAGAACGCGGGCTCCATCTTCCTCGGGGCATGGACACCGGAGTCGGTCGGTGATTACGCCAGCGGCACCAACCACACCCTGCCCACCTACGGCTATGCCCGCACCTGCTCGAGCCTGGGACTTGCCGACTATCAGCGCCGCTACACGGTTCAAGAGCTCACTGCAGACGGCATTCGCGGCCTTGGCCCCATCGTCCAGCGCATCGCCCAGGCCGAGGGGCTCGATGCCCACAAGCATGCCGTCACCCTCAGGTTGAACGCCCTGGCCGCCGAGCCCCAACAAACAGCACAGCAGAAGGATTTGTCATGAGCATCGT
Organism: Aeromonas sp. QDB30; assembly: GCF_027707645.1. Lineage (NCBI taxonomy): Bacteria > Pseudomonadati > Pseudomonadota > Gammaproteobacteria > Aeromonadales > Aeromonadaceae > Aeromonas > Aeromonas sp. QDB30. The sequence continues at coordinate 44,492 of NZ_JAPCIY010000020.1, forward strand.
CAATCTGGCCCGTCGCGTCGTGCGGGCTCTCACTCCCTACCAGTCCGCGCGCCGCATCGGCGGCCAGGGCCACGTCTGGCTCAATGCCAACGAGGCCCCCCTGGCCTACCCCTTCACCGTCGAGGGGAGCCGTCTCAACCGCTATCCCGAGTGCCAGCCGGCCGAGGTGGTGAATGGCTATGCCGCCTACGCCGGGGTCAATCCGGATCAGGTGCTGGTGAGCCGCGGCGCCGACGAGGCCATCGAGCTCTTGATCCGCACCTTCTGCGAGGCTGGGGAAGATCAGATCCTCATCTGCCCCCCCACCTACGGCATGTACGCCATCAGCGCCGAGACCTGTGGCGTGGGGATTGTCGAGCAGCCATTGACCGCCAGCCGTCAGCCGGACTGGCCCGCCATCGCCGATCGCCTCTCTGACGTGAAGCTGGTGTTCCTCTGCTCCCCCAACAATCCCACCGGGGATCTGGTGGGCCGCAAGGGACTCTTCGCCCTGCTGGAGAAGGCCCGGGACCGCGCCATCATCGTCGTGGACGAGGCCTACATCGAGTTCTGCCCGGAGGCCTCCGTGGTGGACCTGCTCGCCCAATACCCGAACCTGGTGGTGACCCGCACCCTCTCCAAGGCCTTCGCCCTGGCAGGGATCCGCTGCGGCTTTACCCTGGGGGATCCCGAGGTGATTGCCATGCTGGCCAAGGTGATCGCGCCCTACCCCATTCCCGACCCCATCGCCCAGATTGCCGCTCAGGCGCTCTCTCCCATGGGGCTGGAACTGATGCAGGAGCGGGTGCAGGAGCTCAACAAGCAAAAGGCGCTCATCAAGGCGGAGCTGCTTCGTCTGTCCTGCGTCAAGGAAGTGTTCGAGGACAAGGGCAACTTCGTGCTGGTGCGCTTCGTGGATGGCGCCGCCGTGTTCGCCGCCATGAAGGCCGCCGGCATCATCTTGCGTGATTTCTCCAGCAAGCCTGGCCTTGACAACAGCATCCGCATCACCATCGGCTATCAGGGCGAAATGGACGCCGTGCTGGCCGTGCTGCGTGACCTGCCCCCACCCTCTCTGTAAGACAAGCAAGGATGTAGCGATGAAAACCCCGTTTTTGTTTATCGACCGTGACGGCACCCTGATCGAGGAGCCGGTCACCGACAAGCAGGTGGACAGCCTTGCGAAGCTGCGCTTCGAGCCCATGGTGATACCTGTGCTGCGTGAGCTCCAGGCCGCCGGCTACGTGCTGGTGATGGTGACCAACCAGGATGGGCTCGGCACCGCCAGCCTGCCCCTTGAAAACTTCCAGCCGCCCCACGACCTGATGATGCACCTCTTCGAATCCCAGGGTGTTACCTGGGAGCAAGTGCTGATCTGTCCCCACTTCCCCACCGACGGTTGCAGCTGCCGCAAGCCTCACCTTGGGCTGGTGAAGGAGTATCTCGCCTCGGGCCGCATCGACTTTGCCAACTCCTTCGTGATTGGCGACAGACAGACCGACATCCAGCTTGCCGAGAACATGGGCATCCGCGGCATACGTTACCACCCGCAAGATCACGGCTGGACTGCCATTCGTGATCAGCTGCTCTCCAAGGGGCGCGTGGCCGAGGTGGAGCGCTACACCAAGGAGACCCGCATCCAGGTGGCGGTGGATCTCGACAAGAGCGGTGGCAACCAGATCGCCACCGGCATCGGCTTCTTCGATCACATGCTGGATCAGATAGCGACCCACGCGGGCTTTCGCCTCAAGCTCAAAGTGAGCGGCGATCTGCACATCGACGATCACCACACGGTGGAAGATGTGGGATTGGCGCTGGGTCAAGCCCTGCGCCAGGCCCTTGGCAACAAGCGCGGCATCGGCCGCTTCGGCTTCGTGCTGGCGATGGACGAGGTGCAGGCGGTGATCGACGGGCGTCCCCGCCAGGAGGCTGACAACACCTCGCTGACCGAGCTGGACGTGGCCACGGCGCTGGATCTGAGCGGCCGTCCCTACTTCGTGTTCGACTGCCCGAGCGGCTTTGGTCGCGACAGCGTGGGAGAGATGGCCACCGAGATGGTGCCCCACTTCTTCCGCTCCCTCTCTGACGCCATGGCCATCACCTTGCAGATGAAGGTGGGCAGCGGCAACACCCACCACCAGGTGGAAGCGCTGTTCAAAGGCTTTGGCCGCGCCCTGCGCCAGGCCATTCGCGTGGAAGGGAGCGAGCTTCCCTCCAGCAAGGGGGTGCTGTGATGGGGAAACAGAACCTGGTCATCATCGACACCGGCTGCGCCAATCTCGCCTCGGTGCGCATGGCGTTCGAGCGCCTCGGCGTGCAGCCCAGGGTGAGCTGCAAGGCCGCCGACATCGAGCAGGCCGACAAGCTGATCCTGCCCGGCGTCGGCACTGCCATCGCCGCCATGAAGAACCTCAATGAGCGGGAACTGGTGCCCCTCATTCGCGCCGCCAAGCAGCCGCTGCTCGGTTTTTGCCTCGGCATGCAGATGCTGGCACAGGCCTCGGAAGAGAACATGAGCGCCGATGGCAGCGAAGGAGCGCTCATCGACTGCCTCGGCATCGTGCCTGGCAGGATCCGCCTGATGGAGGTGGGCAACCTGCGCCTGCCCCACATGGGCTGGAACCAGATTGAACACGACGAGACCCACCCGCTACTCAAAGGCATCCCCAGCGGCAGCTACTTCTACTTTGTCCACTCCTATGCGCTGGAGGTGACCGACGCGACCCTGGCGACCTGCGACTACGGCCTGCCCTTTACCGCCATCGCCGGGCGGGACAACTTCTTTGGCGCCCAATTCCACCCGGAGCGATCCGGCCCGGCCGGTGCCCGCCTACTGCAAAACTTTCTGGAGCTATGACAGGCATGATTATTCCCGCAATCGACCTTATCAACGGTCAGGTCGTGCGCCTCTACCAGGGCGACTACGGCCAGAAAACCGCCTACAGCGACAACCCGCAGGCCCGCTTCGATGACTATGTCAGCCAGGGGGCGGCGCAGCTGCACCTGGTGGATCTGGACGGCGCCAAGGATGCCAAGGCCCGCCAGTTGGTCCTCATCGCCCAGTTGCTGTCCGCCACCGAGGCACCGGTGCAGGTCGGCGGCGGCGTGCGCAGCGAACAGGATGTGGCCGACTTGCTGGCGGCCGGCGCCAGCCGGGTGGTGATCGGTTCCACCGCCGTCAAATCCCCGGATCTGGTGGCCAGCTGGATGGAGAAATATGGCCCCGAGCGCATCGTGCTGGCGCTGGATGTCAACATCGATGAACAGGGCAACCGCCACATCGCAGTGGCTGGCTGGCAGGAGAACAGCGGCATCTCCATCGAGGCGCTGATCGAGCGCTTCCTCCCCGCCGGACTCAGACACGTGCTCTGCACCGACATCAGCCGGGACGGTACCCTGGCGGGCACCAACGTCGAACTCTACCGGGATCTCTGTGCCCGCTACCCGAGCGTCGGCTTCCAGGCGTCCGGCGGTATCGGCGGTCTGGCGGATATCGAGGCGCTCAAGGGAACCGGCGTCAAGGGGATCATCCTCGGCCGTGCCCTGCTGGAGGGCAAGTTTGACGTGGCAGAAGCCATTCGCTGCTGGGGTGACGGCCGCGCTGCGTGACGCGCCCCTTTCCGGCATCAGACAGCCTGCCCATCCGGGCAGGCCTCTTTCTCCCCGATGGGGGCGAACCTTATGATTTGGCAGCAATTGGCTCTATACTCGACCTCACAGGGATAGCGTCATGGAAGACATATGTTGACACCTCACAACGCCACCATCCTGATCGTCGACGACTCACCCGAAAATCTGATGGTACTGACCGAATTGCTTTCGCCTCATTACCGTGTGCTGGCTGCGCAGAGCGGGGAAAAATGCCTGCGCATCGTCAGCGCGGATCCAAAGCCTGACCTCATCCTGCTGGATGTGATGATGCCCGGCATGGATGGTTATGAAGTGCTCAGGCAATTGCGTCAGTCCCCGATCAGCAGCCGTATTCCCGTCGTTCTGCTCACCGCCCTCGCCGACCCCCAGAGCGAGGAGTTCGGCCTCTCCCTCGGCGCTGCCGATTACATCACCAAGCCCATCAAGCCGGTGGTCGTTCAGGCCCGGGTGCGCACCCAGCTGGAGGCCAAGCAGGCCCGTGACGGCCTGCAAAACCAGAATGCGGCGCTGGAAGCCGAGGTCGCGCGGCGAATGGCGGAAAACGACCTGATCCAGCAGGTCTCCATCCGCGCACTCGCCCATCTGGCGGAGATCCGCGACCCCGAAACCGGCAACCATATCCTGCGCACCCAGGGCTACGTACGTCTGCTGGCCAGCGCCCTGGCTGATCACCCCCGTTTCGCCGATACCCTGACCCCGGGTTACATCGACCTGCTGAGCCGCTCCGCACCGCTTCATGATATCGGCAAGGTGGGCATTCCCGACCACATCCTGCTCAAGCCGGGCAAGCTGACTCCGGAGGAGTGGCAGATCATGCGCACCCACGCCAAGCTCGGCAGCGATGCCATTGAGGAGGCCGAACAGGACATGGAGCAGCCCCTGGCCTTCCTCACCCTGGCCAAGGAGATCGCCCACTGGCACCACGAGAAGTGGGATGGCAGCGGCTACCCGGACGGCTTGCAAGGGGACGCCATCCCCCTCTCGGCTCGCCTGATGGCGCTGGCAGACGTGTTTGACGCCCTCATCTGCGCCAGGGTCTACAAGCCGGCCATGAGCTACGACGAGGCTCGCGCCCTCATCCTCTCCGGCAGCGGCCACCATTTCGATCCCGATGTCGTGACCGCCTTCGATCGCCATTTCGACGCATTCGTCACCATTGCCGAACGCTACCAGGATGGCAGCGAGGCCGTGGATGGCTGAGGCTCCTCTGACCCGGGCACATGTGCTCAACGTCGTGCTCACCTATGCCGCCGTGGCAAGCCTGTGGATCCTGCTCTCCGACAAGGCGGTGGAGTGGCTGTTCAGCACCCCTGCCCAGTTCGCCATGGCAAGCACCATCAAGGGCTGGCTCTTTATCCTCATCACGGCCCTCATGCTTTATGCCATGCTGCGTCGTCGCATTGACACCACCGGCAGCACACCTGTCTTTACGCGGCGTCAATGGATCCCCTTCCTGTTGCTCAACGGGCTCATTTTGGCCCTGACCGCCATGGCCATCGCCCGCAACATCGAACTGGCACGCAACAAGGAGGTGGCTCGTCTCGAAGCCATCGCGGATCTCAAGAGCCAGCGCGTCACCGAGTGGCTCGGAACCCACGAGCAGGATATTCACCAGCTCATAAAGGGTCTGGGCAGTACTGATTTCTATCGTCCCGGACAAGCACCATCCTCACCCGAAGCGATCACGCCACCACTGGCAAGGCTGCTCGAATTCATCTCGGTACGCGGATTTCACGGTGCGGCCGTGTTCAATCCTGCCGGACAGCCCCTGTGGCATACCCCGGGTGGCGACACCATGAATGCCACGTTGCGTGACGCCCTGCCACGGCTCGAGCAGGGCAACGTCATGCGTCTTGGTCCCTATCTCGATGATCGCGGTCACGCCAGGCTGGACTTTCTGGTCAATCTGGAGGTTGCTGCAGGACCTGCCCCCGTGCTGGTGATGCAGATAAGCGCAAATCGCTGGCTCGATCAGATCCTGGGGGCCTGGCCCGTCCCAGACAGCAGCGGAGAAGCCATTCTGTTTCGCCAGCAGGGGGATCAGGTCCACTATCTGAGCAGCCTGCGCTATCGCCCGGAACCGGCTCTCACTCTGCACTATCCCGTCACCCACCCCACCCTGCTGGCTGCCCAGTATTTGCGGCTCGCCGAACGCGGCGTGCCCCAGGTACTCTATGGCCAGGATTACCGGGGCAGCGAGGTCTTCGGGGTTGTCTATCCGGTCATGAACACGGACTGGTACCTGCTGGCCAAGATCGACAAGGCGGAACTCTACCAGGCCACCTTCAAGGAGAGCGTCTGGATCGGTCTCATCGGCCTGCTGGTGCTCTTTGTCACCAACGCCGGCATCATCCTGCTGCGCCAGCACACCCGGCTGCAGATGGCCGAGCAGCTTCAGCATTCCCAGTCCCAGCGGCTGGAGGCGTTGCAACTGCTCTCCACCATCGCCGACAGCTCGGAAGACGCCATCTTCGCCAAGAACAAGGAGGGCAGATACATCCTCTTCAACCGGGCCGCCAGCCAGTTTGTCGGCAAGCCGGTTGACGAGGTGCTGGGCCAGGATGATCTGACGCTCTTCCCGCCGCAGCAGGCGCAGATGCTGATGGCATCCGGGCGCCAGGTCATAGAGCGCAACCGGGTGCAGACCGAGGAGGAGTACCTGACCCTGCCCGATGGCGAGCATGTGTTTCTCGCAACCAAAGGCCCCTTGCAAGACAGCGAGGGGCAGGTGATCGGGATCTTCGGCATCTCTCGGGACATCACGGACTTCAAACGGGCCGAGGCCGACTTGCGAGAGCGCGAGGGACTGTTCCGTGCACTGGTGGAGCAATCCCTTGCCGGGATCTACATCATCCAGCAGGGTCGGCTCTGCTACATCAACCCCTGTTTTGCCCGACTGTTTGGCTATGACACCCCGGGGGCGCTGATCGCCGTTGGCCAGTTACACGCCCTTGCCGCTCCCAGGGACAGCACCAGGGTCGCCGAGCTGGTGCACGCGTGCGAGCAGGACGCGCGCGATATCCACACCCGCTTCAGTGCCCTGCATCAGCACGGGGAATCCCTGGAGGTCGAGCTGTACGGGCGGCGCGTCGACTACCTCGGCCAGCCCGCCATCATCGGCATTCTGCTCGACGTCACCGAACGGGAGCAGGTTGAACAGGCCCTGACCCGCCAGGCCAGCGAGCTGCGCCAGCAGAACCATGAGCTGGAGCGGTTCAACAAGGTGATGGTGGACAGGGAGCTCGCCATGCTGGCCCTCAAGCACCAGATCAACGGGCTCTCCCGTCAGCTCGGAGTGCCGCCCCCCTATCCCCAGGCCCCCATGCCACCGGAGGATCTCCCATGATGAGCTGGTCACCCCTGTGGCATGTGCGCCCCTCCACCCAGCGCTGGGGGATCTCCCTACTGGCCGTGCTGCTGCCCGTTCTGATGTTGCAAATCCGGGTCCAGCTGCCCATCGCCTTTGGCGAGCGACCGCTGCTGGTTCTCTTCATGTTGCCCATCATCATTTGCGCCCTGTTGGGGGGCTTGTTGCCAGGTCTGCTCTGCACCCTGATCACCGCCCTGGTCACCAGCTATTTCATGCTCCCCCCCATTTATTCACTGAGTGTCGAGGCTGGCCAGGATCTGGTGCAATGGTGCCTGCTCATCGCCAACGGTCTGCTCATCAGCGTGCTCAGTGCCGCCTTTCATCGCGCCCGGGCCAGAGAGGTCCTGCGCTGGCAGGAGCTGATGAACACCCAGAACCAGTTGCAGCAGAGCGAGAACCGCTTCCAGGTCACCTTCGAACAGGCTGCGGTCGGCATCGCCCTGGTCTCCCCCGATGGACACTGGCTGCGTGTCAATCAGCGACTGTGCCACATCCTGGGCTACCGGGCCGACGAGCTCACCGGGATGACATTCCAGCAGTTGACCCACCCGGACGATCTCTACCTCGATGAGGTCCACGTCGCCCGGGTGCTGGCGGGGACAATCCCCCACTACACCCTGGAGAAGCGCTACCTGCACAAGGGGGGCGAGATCATCTGGACCACTCTGACGGTGGCCCTGGTGCGCGACGCCGAAGGCAATCCCGACTACTTCATCTCCATCATCGAGGACAACCGGCAGAACAAGGAGACCGAGGAGGCGCTGCGCCGCAACGAAGCCATACTGCGCGAGTCCCAGCGTCTCGCCAAGATAGGGAACTGGCGCTGGCGCGTGGCCGATGACAGCCACTTCTGGTCACCGGAGATCTATCGCATCTATGGCCGGGATCCGGCCCTCCCCCCCGCCGTCTATCCCGAGGTCAGAAAATACTTCACTCAGGAGGGGTGGCACACGGTGGCCCAGGCCGTCGAGCGCTGCAGGATGGACGGGCAGCCCTACGAGTGCGATGCCGAAGTGATCACGGAGCAGGGGGAGACCGCCTGGGTCATTGCCCGCGGGGCGGCGCTCAGGGACAGGGATGGCACCATACTCGAGCTCTACGGCACCGTGCAGGACATCACAGAGCGCAAGCTCGCGGAGCAGCGCCTGCAACACAATCAGCAGATGGCGCTCGATACCCAGCGTCGTGCTCGCCTCGCAGCCCTGAACCTGATGGACGACGCCATCAGTGCACGGGTGCGCGCCGAAACCGTCAGCAGCGCCCTGCGCGAGAGCGAGCAGCGCCTGCTGATGGCCCAGGAAGGGGCCCATGTCGGCATCTGGGAATGGGACATGGTCAGCAACCGTCTCTTCTTCTCGCCGGAATGCGCCCGCCTCTATGGCCGCAGTGCCGAGGTGCTCGGCGAGCTGGCAGCCTGGCAGGCCTGCCTGCATCCGGATGACAGGCCCCGCATCGAGCAGTTGCTGGCGGAGCGGGCGGTCAGCGGCGCCCCCGTCGAGCTGGAGTTCAGGATCCTGCTGCCAGATGGCGGCATCCGCTGGCTGGTGAGCAAAGGGAGCGTCTATCGGGACGCCCAGCAGCGACCCGTGCGCCTCCTTGGCATCCATCTGGACATCACCCAGAGCAAGCTGGCCGAGCAGCAGTTGCGCCAGTTGTCCCTGGCCCTCGAACAGAGCCCTGACGGCGTCTTCATCACCGACACCCGGGCGCGCATCGAGTACGTCAACCCCGCCTTCCTCGCCGCCAGCGGTTACCAGCAGCACGAAGTGATAGGCCGGACCCCGTCCCTGCTGCGCTCGGGCCTCACCCCGGATGCCAGCTATGTCGCCCTGTGGGATGCCATCAACCACGGCCAGCGCTGGCATGGCGAATTCATCAACCAGCGCAAGGATGGCTCCCACTACCAGGTGCTGGCCACGGTGTCGCCGATCCGCCAGGAGAGCGGCGAAATCACCCACTACGTCACGGTCCAGGCCGACATCACCGAGAAGAAGCAGCTCGGCGAGGAGCTGGACCAGTATCGCTACCACCTGGAGGAGATGGTCAACGAGCGCACCCGGCAGCTGGCCCAGGCCCACCAGCGGGCCGAAAGTGCCAACCACGCCAAGAGCGCCTTCCTTGCCAACATGAGCCACGAGATCCGCACCCCCATGAATGCCATCCTGGGGCTCACCTATCTGCTCAAGCGCGACACCCGGGATCCCACCGACCTCGAACGGCTGACCAAGATAGACACTGCCGCCCAGCACCTGCTCAGCATCCTCAACGACATCCTGGATCTCTCCAAGATAGATGCGGGCAAGATGACGCTGGAGCTGACCGATTTCTCCCTCACCGCCATGCTGGACAACGTCCGCACCCTGATGAGCGACCAGGCCAGGGCCAAGGGGCTCACCATAGTGACGGACATCGGCGATACCCCCGCCTGGGTGCACGGCGACATCACCCGCCTGCGCCAGGCCCTGCTCAACTATGCGACCAACGCCATCAAGTTCACCGAGCAGGGAACCGTCACCCTGCGCGTCAGGCTGGCCCGCCCCCTCACCACCGGCTACCTGCTGCGCTTCGAGGTGGAAGACACCGGCATCGGCATCACCCCTGCGCAGCGCGAGAAGCTGTTCCAGGCGTTCGAACAGGCGGATGTCTCCACCACTCGCAGATATGGCGGCACTGGCCTTGGCCTTGCAATCACCAGCCGGATCGCCGCCCTGATGGGGGGTGAGGTCGGGGTCACCAGCGAGCCAGGCGAGGGAAGCTGCTTCTGGTTTACCGCCAGGCTGTTCAAGGCAAAGGAGGACGCCCCTTCCCGGACCCCGTCCGAGCAGGGGAACCAACAGGCCTTCAGCTTCCCTCGCCACGCCCGGATCCTGCTGGTGGAAGACAACGCCATCAACCGGGAAGTGGTGCTCGAGCTCCTGTGCCACAGCGGCCTCGTCATCGAGACGGCCGTCAATGGCCAGGAGGCCCTGGCCCTCGTCAGCCAGCATCCCTTCGACCTCATCCTGATGGACATACAGATGCCGGTGATGGATGGCTACAGCGCCACCCGCGCCATCCGGGCCCTGCCCGGCATGGACAGGCTGCCCATCCTGGCGCTCACCGCCAGCGCCTTCGAGGAGGACAGAAAGGCGAGCGCATCGGCCGGCATGAACGATTTCATTGCCAAGCCCGTCACCCCCGCCAAGCTGTTTGAAGCCCTGCAGCGCTGGCTGCCCCAGGGCAAGGTCCCCGAGCTTGCCCCGGACGACAGCACTCGCCATCCCGTGACAGGCCCCCTTGCCCGCCTGCAGGCACACCCGGGTCTGGATCTCGACCAGGGGCTGGCGGCCCTCAACGGCAATCAGGAGAAATACCTGGCCCTGCTTCGCTACTTCATCCATGAGCATGGCCAGGACATGGCCCGACTGCACCGCCACTTGCAGGCCGGGGAGCACAACGGTGCAACCCGCATGGTCCACAGCCTGCGCGGCGTGGCGAGCACCCTGGGGGCACATGAGCTGTCGCGCCACTGCCTGGCCCTGGAGCAGGCCATCGCGGACGGCAACACTGAGCCCACCGGACTCATGTCATCCATCGATGAAGAGATCGCCGCCCTTTGCGCTCTGCTCGGGGACGATCTCGCCGCCCCGACCACCGATCTGGTGCCTCTGGGGGATCAGTGGCGCCAGCAACTGCTGGGCCAGATGGAAGCTCTGCTGGTGCAAAGCGACACCGCCGTGATCCCCCTCTACGAGCAGTATGCCGGTCCCCTTCGCCTCATGCTGGGGTCTCGCAGCGACACCCTGACCAGGCAACTGAAGGCGTTTGATTTTGATGCCGCCCTGCTCACCCTGCGCCAGCATATGGCAACGGACGAGACCCACCCGGACGATCGGGCTCCCCTCCCAGAGGCGCCAGCCTGCCATCCAGGGCAGGTGAAGGGCGACAAAGGGTTGAATCACTGAATGAAGTCATGCATATAGTGGGGTGCCCAGAGGCGACGAGACGGCCTGCCGGGCCTGTCGTTTCTCCCTTCATGAGCCCCCGTTCAAGGCATGCCAACCCTGTTCCCGTCCGCCGCCCGGGCCAACGCCGGCGGCAGAACGACGTTTCTTTAACCGTGCTTTACATGGAGCAATGAGCATGTTGTCAAAGCGTATTATCCCCTGTCTCGACGTCAAAGATGGCGTGGTGGTCAAGGGCGTGCAGTTTCGCAACCACGAGGTGATGGGCGGCATTGTCGACCTCGCCCGCCGCTACGCCGCCGAGGGCGCCGATGAGCTGGTCTTCTATGACATCACCGCCTCGAGCGACGAACGGGTAGTGGACAAGAGCTGGGTAAGCCGGGTGGCGGAAGTCATCGACATCCCCTTCTGCGTCGCCGGCGGCATCAAAAGCGTGGAGGATGCCCGCCAGATCCTGGAATTCGGTGCCGACAAGGTCTCCATCAACTCCCCCGCCCTGGCCGATCCCACCCTGATCACCCGGCTCGCCGAGCGCTTCGGCGTGCAGTGCGTGGTGGTGGGTATCGACTCCTACTTCGATGCCGCCCTCGGTCAATATCAGGTCAAACAGTTTACCGGCGACGAGAGCCGCACCCGCACCACCACCTGGACCACCCTGGAGTGGGTACAGGAAGTGCAGCGCCGGGGCGCGGGAGAGATAGTGCTCAACGTGATGAACCAGGACGGCATGCGTCAGGGGTACGACCTTGAGCAGCTCAAGCTGGTGCGCGCCGTGTGCAAGGTGCCCCTCATCGCCTCCGGCGGCGCCGGGGCCATGGAGCACTTTCGCGATGCCTTTACCCTGGCCGACGTGGACGGGGCGCTGGCCGCCTCCGTGTTCCACAAGGGCCTCATTCCCATTCCCGAATTGAAACGCTGGCTGAAAAACGAAGGAGTCGCCATCCGTGAATAATCAAGCAGTAGACAATGCATTGCCGCTGGCCGAGCGCCTGGACTGGGCCAAGTGTGAGGGCATGATCCCCGCCATCGTCCAGCATTCCCTCAGCGGCGAAGTGCTGATGCAGGGCTTCATGACCCGCGAGGCGCTGGAAAAGACCCAGACCACCGGCCAGGTCACCTTCTTCAGCCGCAGCAAGCAGCGCCTGTGGACCAAGGGCGAGAGCTCGGGTCATGTGCTCAAGCTCGTCGCCATCACCACCGACTGCGATCAGGACTCCCTGCTCATTGCCGCCGACCCGGTCGGCCCCACCTGCCATCTGGGCAACCCCTCCTGCTTCGACGGCCACCCCGTGCCGCCGCTCGGCTTCCTGGCCGAGCTCGAACAGATCCTGGCATCACGCAAAGGGGCAGATCCCGCCACCAGCTACACCGCCAGCCTCTATGGCAAAGGCACCAAGCGCATCGCCCAGAAGGTGGGTGAAGAGGGGGTGGAAGTGGCCCTGGCCGCCATGGCGAAAGACAGGGAAGAGCTCATCAACGAATCCGCTGACCTGCTCTACCACCTGACAGTCTTGCTGCAAAACGAAGGCTTGGGTTTGAAGGATGTGGTGCAGCGCCTGCATGAGCGCCACACCAAGTAATTATTGAATTCTGTTCAACAAAACGGGCCCTGTGGGCCCGTTTCATTTCATGATTGCCCCCTCGCCGGGGGATGGCAGGCCCCGCGCCGCCCTCAGCCGATACGGGTCCAGAAGCTCATGTTGACCGAGTGATGGTCAAGCAGGGTCAGGTACTCCCCTGCCACGTCGTTGTGCAGCCACTGCTGGCAATAGGCTTCCACCAGCGACTGGCTGGGGGCCATCACCACATCGGCATAGAGGCCGTCGGCGCCGCGCAGCAGGCAGTGCATGATGAGCTCGGATTGCTGAAGAAGAAACTCGGACTCGACCCGCCGTGACAGGGCGAGCAAATCCGCCTCCGTCACCCCTTCCCTGAGCCTGAAGGTGGCAAATTCGACGCCCCCTGCCTGTTGCATGTCACCCTTGATGATCATCTCGTTTTCTCCGTTGTGGATGGTCTGGAGAACCCAGCATAACGAAGGGCTACTGACAGCCTTGTGTCAGTCCTGAATGACTTTTTCGGCGCCACTGCGCCCAGGGGGAAACGCATCCGACTGGCGCAGGGCAAGGTAATCGGCCAGGGTCGCGCCAGGGGGCGCCCCTTCCCCCTGACGGCACGGCGCCAGGGTGTCGATGCGATCCACCCTGAAATCCCGGTAGGCCCGGCGCAGCGCACACCAGGCGCCGAGCGTCCAGCATCCGCCCCAGTAGAAGAGCCCGAGGGGAAAGAGCTGGCGTTCCGTCCTGCTGGCGCTGGCATCCCGGTAGCCAATGTGCAGCCAGTGACCGGCCGTGATGGCGTCGTGCAACCTGTCCCAGCGAGCGTATGCAGGCTGCGCCGTGGAATAGTCAGGCACCCGCACCACGGGGACGCGAGGTGCCCGAGCCTCCTTGGCGGGCAGGGCCGCCTCAATCTTGGCGAGCAGGGCGCGGGCCGGATCGGCCATCCCCTTGCCCGTCAGCACCGCCACCAGGTTCACCCCGGTGATGAGGGCCTCCAGCTCGGTCGCACTCAGTTGCAACGGTGCCATTTCGAACCCCTCGCTCAGCCGATAGCCCAGCCCGGCTTCCCCGTAAACCGGAATGCCCGCCAAAGAGAGATCGTCGATATAGCGGTAGATGGTGCGCTCCGACACGCACAGGCGCGTCGCCAGCTCCCGGGCGGTCAGGGGTTGATGCGCCCGCAGCAGGTTGGTCAGTTGAAACAGACGGTCCGATTTTCTCACAGGCATCCCCAGGCTGGCGGGACATGGCGGCCATGGTAAGCCGGGACGGGCTCGAAAGGCACGTCTTGTTGGCTGGCGACCGCTACCGGCGAGGCCCTGCTTCTTTGCATCGCGCAACACAAAACGGGCCCGCAGGCCCGTTGATGGCGCGGCGCCTTTGTCGTCACGCCAACTGCTTGCGCAGCATGAATTTTTGCACCTTGCCGGTGGAGGTCTTGGGCAGCGGGGTGAAGATGATGTGCTTGGGGGCCTTGAAGTGGGCCATCTGCTCGCGGCAGAACGCAATGAGCTCGGCCTGGGTGAGCTCGCGCCCCTCCTTGAGCTTGACGAAGGCGCAGGGCACCTCCCCCCAGGTCTCGTCCGGCATGGCGATCACCGCGGCTTCTTCCACATCGGGGTGGCGATAGAGCACGTCCTCCACCTCCAGGCTGGAAATGTTCTCCCCGCCGGAGATGATGATGTCCTTGGATCTGTCCTTGATCTCCACATAGCCGTCCGGGTGCCAGACCGCGAGATCCCCGCTTCGAAACCATCCCTGTGCCATCGCCTCCTCGCTCGCCGACGGGTTCTTGAGGTAGCCCTTCATGACGATGTTGCCCCGCAGCACTATCTCTCCCAGGGTCTTGCCATCCATGGGAACCGGCTCGCCGCTGACGGGGTTGATGACCCGCATCTCCCCTTGCAGGGGGGAGGCCACCCCCTGGCGCGCCTTGAGACGGGAGAGGGTGGTGGCATCCTGCCCCTGCCAGCGTCTTTGCGGCTCGCACACCACGCAGGGGCCATAGGTTTTGGTGAGGCCATAGACATGGGTCACGGCGATCCCCATGGCCTCCATGCCGGCGATCACGGTGGCGGGCGGCGCTGCCCCCGCCGTCATCGCCTTGACGGGGTGGTCGAGTCCCTGCTTGAGGGCCGGATCGGCATTGTTGAGCATATTGAGCACGATGGGGGCGGCGCAGAAATGGCTCACCTTGTGTTCGCGCAGCGCCCCGTAGATGGCCGCCGCCTGCACGTGGCGCAGACAGACGCTCACCCCGGCGGTGGCCGCCAGGGTCCAGGGGAAGCACCAGCCGTTGCAGTGGAACATCGGCAGGGTCCAGAGGTAGACCGGGTGCTTGGGCAGCTCCCAGGAGAGGGCATTGTTGACCGCATTGAGGTGGGCGCCGCGATGGTGATAGACCACCCCCTTGGGGTTCCCCGTGGTGCCGGAGGTGTAGTTGAGGGAATTGACATCCTCCCCCACCTTAGCGCTTCGCGTCACAGGAGGGGGATTCCCATTACTGGGTGATAGCTGCTCGCG